>NZ_LWGF01000771.1:0-1155 GCF_001635355.1 Oleiphilus sp. HI0125 | reverse complement strand
GCTAAATATTGACAATCTTGAGCAAGAGTTAGCCTTACTCAATTACGCTAAAAAAGCTCAACTCTCTGCCCCTGGTACTTATAAACGCTCGGCCAATCAAGTGCAGATTTTTCGTCGCGCTCATCGGACGATAGACGGTTCTCAACAAGCCTTGCGTTTGTCATTACGAATAGAGGGTGATGTCATCACTAGTCTTTCAACTGATGATGCAAAAGGCCAAGGTATTTATACCATTGAGCCCTATAAGATCGGGGGTATTTATCCAAAAACGCGTGAAGAAAGAGAGCTTATTGCCTACGAAAACATCCCGCCAGGGCTTGTGTCTGCCTTGTTGTCGACGGAAGACAGAGACTTCTTTACGCATTTTGGTATAGCGCCTTTGGCGATAGCCCGAGCGATGTACTCAAATGTGATGGCTGGTCGAGTTGTGCAGGGCGGTAGCACCCTCACGCAACAACTAGTGAAGAATTTTTACCTCACTCGTGAGCGAAGTATTGTCCGCAAAATCAATGAAGCCTTTATGGCATTGATGTTGGAGTGGCATTACAGCAAAGAGGATATCTTAGAGACATACGTCAACGATATTTACTTGGGTCAGTCGGGCAATACGGCTGTGCATGGTTTTGCGATGGCAAGCCGATTTTACTTCGCTCGCAATCTTGAGAACCTTGAATTAGAACAGCATGCTTTGTTAGTCGGCTTACTGAAGGGGCCATCATTCTATGATCCTCGACGCCATCCTAAGCGCGCAACGAAGCGTCGAAATCTAGTGTTGAGTTTGATGCACGAACAAAACTGGATTTCTAGAGACGCGATGCTGAAGGCTCAATCAAAGGAACTCGGTGTGACCAAAAAGCCGAGCTTCAAGAGTAATCGTTATCCTGCGTTTATCGATTTGGTAAAGCGTCAGTTGCGAGAAGATTATGATACAGAAGATCTGAGCAGTGACGGCTTGCGGATTTATACGACCTTAGATCCTCAGCTACAACAAAATTTAGAAAGTGCGATCGCAAGAGAAATTAAAACACTCGATAAGCGAAAGCGAGGCACGGGAAAACTCGAAACGGGAGCCGTGATAACTGCTGTTGGTACGGGTGAAGTGCTAGCAATTATGGGTGGAAGAGATCCTCGATACCAAGGGTTTAATCGTGCTTT
>NZ_LWGF01000770.1:0-2336 GCF_001635355.1 Oleiphilus sp. HI0125 | reverse complement strand
ATACACCCACTACCTGTGCAAAGGTCCATAATGCGTTGCGGTTCATCCAATAACCAAGGAGAAAAACCATTCTCAATGAGCTGTGCCAGCGGACTGCGTGGCACGAGAACGCGGTCATCAACGTAAAATTCTAGGCCACAAAAGTAAGCTTTGTTGGTCAAATAAGCCAAAGGAATACGTTGATCAATGCGCGCATTGAGATTCTTAGTGAGGCGAAGAATTTCTTCATCCGTCACACGACAAGCCCAAAGTTCACGGTCAAAATCCCATGGAAGAGACAAGGTTTGTAAAACTAATGCGACAGCTTCATCCCACGCGTTATCTGTACCGTGACCAAAATAGACATCACTGCTAGTAAGTCGCGTAAAGCTATATCGAATAAAGTCTGCAATTGTGTGTAGTTGCGCCGCCACAACATCGCCTCAAGGTAGAAAAACCGCGCAATTATATAGGGAATGGAGCCAGAGTGCTAAGCATGCTGGCTACTGAAGCGTAAAAACTATAAAAAAGAGGCCTCAATCTACGAGATATAGGTATAGCCATTGGCTAGCGTCGAGAGAGAGTGGCTTTTGACCTAAGCGGCCCATCGCTCGGAATTCGACATTTTTAGCTTCCAAACCTTGAGCATAGATATCTTGCAACAAGGGCTTTGCGAACGCTTCGGCAGCGCCCAAAGCTTCAACTTGCGTTTCACCCTCGACACGCGAATAAGCCAAAGCAACAACTTTAGCGCCTTCGGTTTTCGTCAAATAATCATTTAGCGCATCCGCATTGAAATGCTTTAGCATCGAATCACTGACCAATAAACCGCGCTTCATGTCTGCGACTAAATCTGCTGGAGGCGCCGCGGAGAAGCTCAGATATACCATATTCTCGCGACGAACATTTTCAACAACGTAAACACTAAGCCAGCCTTGCTCTACACCATCATCAACCTTCCCAACTAAGTAAGATTGATTGTTGTCTCGCCCCGCAAGGTTTCGAATACTGAACACTTTGTTAGCCCAATCATTACTCGATCCGCAGTTACGCTCGGCACATTCAAATTCAATTTTTCCCTTTGATGAAAGCAAATTTCGGTAGTAACTTAAGACCTTATCGCGACTCGAAAAACTCGCAACACGGTATAAATAATTAGTTCGACTACCTTCGAGGCTAGTTTGGCGGTCAACACGTAAACTATTGCTCACCCGTTTAATGCTACTAAGAGGAAACGGATGCAAAGCAACGTCCTGTTCCGATTTCGAAACAAACTCCAAGCCCGGCGCCTCAAAACTAAATTGCTTCGCATGCGCTACTTGTACTAGCGCAATCGAAAGCATAGAGACCAAAAACACGTGTACATTCATCCAACTTGAACGAGCCAACCTGTTTTGCATTCACTAAACCCCTTTGGTTCGATGTAGTTGCTCAGTGACAAAGTCACCGACTAATTGAGCTGTCAGCGCAACGTCACCTTCCATATGGAAGTGATGCCCGCCGTCTACTTGATGCTGCGTTAACGTTTTTATATACGCAAGCCGCTTCTTAATAGCTTCATATTGCTTGAAATAACCATCCGTTCCAACAAGCAATAGCACAGGACATTCGATGCCTCCCATTATTGCCTCAACCTGCGCTTCAGAAAATCGCAAAAGTGACGGTTCTAACAGCCTTGGATCAGATGACCACGTCCAACCACCTTCCACCTCTATCGTGCCCCGCTCTACAAGAAGTCTTGATGCAGGCATAGAAATCTTACCGACCCCTGCCGTTCGCGCGCGGGCAGCCACTTCTTTAGTAGGATAAACATTAAGCTTTGAGTTTCTCAACGAGGATGCACGCTTCACCGCTCTTTTGAGTTGCGGCAACACATTTTCAATTTCATCAGTCAGCGGCCCTAAGCTATCTAGCAACACCAAATGCTTAACTCGTTCGGGCACTGAAGCAGCAACTAAAGTCGCGATAATGCCACCCATGGAATGACCAACGATATCGAAATCACTTCCTTCAGAAATACTATCAACAAACGCCAAGACATCGATCGTATTATCAACAAGGTGATATTGAGCTGACTTATCGCGATGCTGTGACTTCCCATGACCAGGCAACTCCAATGCATACACAGGACGCCCCTCTAATTGAAGCCTTTCGAGCATAGGCTCAAAGGTCGCCGCATTGTCTAGCCACCCATGAAGCATGATCACAGGCCGGCCCTGCGTTTGTCCGTTATGGAAGCCCGCAAGCGTCAATCGCTCGGTTTGTTGAGAAAAGTGCTGATAATTCAAAATACACTTACGCTCTTGCATGCGTGAACAGAGCGTGGAAATTTTCCGCGGTTTTCTTGGCCACTTCCT
>NZ_LWGF01000769.1:0-591 GCF_001635355.1 Oleiphilus sp. HI0125 | reverse complement strand
TTGATAGTGGCTATATCAAATTCACGATCGACTCTACGCAAGTGTCTATTTCGCAGGACAGCAAGGACGTCTTTATTACTATTAACGTCACTGAAGGTCCGTTATTTACGGTGCGAGACTTTCAGCTCAAGGGCGAGCTAATTTTAGAAAAAGAAGAACTAGAAAAGCTCGTACTCGTCAAAGAGGGGGATACATTCTCACGTCAGAAATTAACGCTCTCTGCAGACAATATTTCTCGCGCACTCGGTGGCGAGGGATATACCTATGCGAGTGTTAATCCAATTCCTGAGCCTCATGACGATAATAGCGCGAGCATTGTTTTTTATGTTGACCCAGGAAAGCGAAACTACGTTCGTCGAATTAATTTCCGCGGAAATACAACCACTAAAGATGAGGTTCTCCGTCAAGAAATGGTTCAAATTGAGGGTGCTTCGGCATCGACTGATCTAATTGAAGCATCTAAGACAAAACTTTCTCGTCTAGGATATTTCGCTAACGTCACGGTCGATACGCCTGCGGTTCCAGGTGTAAATGATCAGATTGACGTAAATTACTCTGTCGAAGAACAAAGCTCCGGCAATCTTTCTGCTA
>NZ_LWGF01000768.1:0-2252 GCF_001635355.1 Oleiphilus sp. HI0125 | reverse complement strand
AACTGCTGATGCAATTTTAGAAGAGGCTGGAAAAATTACAGCTTCGTTGATTGCACCATTGAGTCGTGAAGCTGATGAAGAAGGTTGTCACTTTGATAACGGTAAAGTCACTGTACCTGCAGGCTTTGTAGATGCATATAAAACGTTTGCTGAAGGTGGTTGGTCAGGTTTGACTGGTAACCCAGTTTACGAAGGTATGGGCATGCCTAAAATGTTGGGCGCTCAGTATGAAGAGATGCTTTACTCTGCTGACATCTCATTCGGTCTATATGTGTGTTTGACTTCTGGTGCGGCATTGGCAATTGATGCGCACGCTTCAGAAGAGCTTAAGCAAAAATACCTGCCAAAAATGTATTCAGGTGAATGGACAGGTGCGATGGATTTGACTGAGCCTCACTCAGGTACAGATCTTGGTATGATTCGCACCAAGGCTGAGCCAAATGCCGACGGTTCATACAGCATTACTGGTACGAAGATCTTTATCACAGGTGGTGAAAATGACCTGACTGATAACATCATTCATTTGGTGCTTGCGAAACTTCCGGATGCGCCAGCTGGATCAAAAGGTATTTCTCTTTTCCTAGTGCCGCGTAACAGTGTTGATGACAACGGCGTTGTAGGTGAAAACAATAACGTTACTTGTGGTTCTATCGAACACAAGATGGGTATTAAAGCTTCCGGTACCTGTGTTATGAACTTTGATGGTGCGCAAGGTTGGTTGGTCGGTGAAGTAAACAAAGGTCTTTTGGCTATGTTTACAATGATGAACTACGAACGCTTGAGTGTTGGTATTCAAGGTTTCGCCGCAGCAGAGCGCTCTTACCAAAACGCACGTGAATACGCACTTGATCGTATTCAAGGTCGTGCAGCAACAGGTCCTGTTAATACTGAAAAGCAAGCTGACCCGATTATCGTTCACGCTGACGTTCGTCGTATGCTTCTTACTATGAAGGCTTACACAGAAGGCTCGCGTGCTTTCTCTACCTACGTTGCAAGTTACCTCGACATTGCTAAGTTCTCTGATGATGCCGATCAGATTAAGCATGCAAATGCAATGATTGCGCTTCTCACGCCAATCGCTAAAGCATACATGACAGACCGCGCATTAGATTCTTGTGTTGCTGGTCAGCAAGTATTTGGTGGTCATGGCTTTATTCGTGAGTGGGGTCAAGAGCAACTAGTTCGTGACACGCGTATCACGCAAATCTATGAAGGTACTAATGGCGTTCAAGCAATGGACTTGATGGGGCGTAAAGTTGTTGCTAATGGTGGCAAACTATATGAGCTATTTGCTAGCGAAGTAAAAGAGTTCATTGCTGCTGAATCAGACAATCCTGCGTTGGCTAGCAAACTTGATCAACTTTCTGCAGCTTTAGATCGCTTAACTGAAGCGACTGAATATGTAATCGGTGCAACACAGGGCGACGCAGATGCGATCGGCGCAGCAGCGGTTGAGTACTTGGATTTATTTGGTCTAACTGCATACGGCTACATGTGGGCACGCATGGTTGCAAAAGCAGCACCTAAAGTTGAAGAAGATGTGTTCTACGCGAATAAGCTTAAGACTGCTAACTTCTTCTTTAGTCGTCTTCTTCCAGGGACTCTTTCTCTTCTTGAGGCGATTAAGTCTGGTAGTGAAGATACGATGGCGCTTGAAGCTGAAAACTTCTAAGTCTTATTTAGCGTCAATAAAAAACCGGTACTTGTTACCGGTTTTTTTATGTCTGACATTCGGCCAAAAAAAAGCGGCGTGGTCGCCGAACAAGACCATCACCGCTGAGGTTAAACAAACTAATAACTAAGGAGGGAAATGAAAACCCTGAAACATCTCTGTTTCGTTAGGATAGATATTAGTTTTGGATGGGGCGTATTTTGATCAGCCGAAAGGCTTATTTGCTGAAAGTTAATAAAAACGAAAGGCGAGTTACTTAATTAAATAGCTTAAGAAGGCTGTCTTTAATCTTGTCTACGGCTTCGTTATCTTTCCCAATGATTCCGTCCAAGCGTTCACGATGCTTATTGATGACGCGATCTAGCTCTTTCTCTGTTTTGCGCTTTGCTTCATCAATAGCTGCATTTTGAACTTGCTGCTTCAGTGCGCTGTAGTTGATGTCGCAACGATGTTGATTGGCAATTAGCATGCCTTGGCATGTTAAAGGAATGCTAATGTTCTGAAGTTTTGGATTGATGCGACAGGCATGTGTTGCGCCGTTCGCTTCAGGTTTTATGTAAAAGTTAGCTTCATATGATTG
>NZ_LWGF01000767.1:0-1359 GCF_001635355.1 Oleiphilus sp. HI0125 | reverse complement strand
TATGGCAGCTCGCCAAATCTAGAAACCAAATTACCACGAATGGTTTGCTGTACTGGTAATAAATGAAAACCAAGAAAAATGGTTAAACCAAGAACAAGAATTGCCATGACATCCCTCCTTTTTTATTTTCCATTAGCATACGCATTCGGCATGCTTATGTCAGTGACAGAGCAGATAGGTTTTTTAGTTTTCTCTCACTAATTCGTTAAGTAGAGGCAGATGGTTCAATTGTTAGATCAGCAATTTAAACCTTTGACATGAAAAGTTTCGGGCCCAATTTAGGGCCCGAAGAAAGAGAGTTGAAAGCTAGTTATTAGCGTAGTGATCAACCAAGAATATCAATCACATGAAGATCAAACACTAACGATGAGTTAGCAGGAATCGCTGGCGGCATACCTGCTTCTCCGTAGGCTAGATCTGCTGGCAGAACGATACGCCACTTCGACCCTTTTGGCATGAGCATAAGAGCTTCAGTCCATCCAGAGATAACGTCTTTCAAACCAAACTCCGCCGGTTCATTACGCGTAACCGAGCTATCAAATACCTGCCCATCGATGAATGAGCCGTGATAATGCACTCGCACCGTCTGATCAAGCTTGGCAATAGGGCCATCAGCCTGCTCTAGAATTTCATACTGAAGACCAGATTCGGTCACGGTCACACCGTCACGCTTCGCATTCTCAGCCAAGAATTTTTCGCATAATTCTTTATAGCCTTGAGTTCGCGCCGCTTCGACTTCTTTGCGTTTTTCTTTTACCGCATCGTATGCTTCGTTTAACTCCGCATCATCTAGCAAAGACTGCTCACCAGCAAAACACTGACGCAAGGCTAGTACGCACGCCTCAATATCCATGCCTTCAAACTTGTTCTTGTGGAGCTGGCGACCAAACTGCCAGCCAAAACCATAACTTACTTTTTGCTCAAATGTTTCTGGCTTCTTGTTGGAATCATTACTCATTTTCAGACCTTAAAATTCAAGTATTCTGATATTACTCGGAAGCACGAGTTATCGCGCTCCAACCATTTATTAAATTTTACCGACTACAGCCTTAATTTATCGGCCCGCAACCGTTTCTAACTCTGTAATCCCTTGTTCAACATAATCGAGTAAGCGCTGCATAGACGGCAATGTTCGACGGCACGCCGTAAATCCAAACTCCAAGCTATCGACATAACTAACCAAGGTAATATTCAGTGCAATTCGATCAAGCGGAATCGACACTGGGTACATCCCTTCTACACGGGCACCATTCCAATACAAATGCTTTTTAGGGCCAGGTACATTCGAGATCACAACATTAAACGCCTGCAAACGACTCGATAAGCCTGTGACCATATTTAACCCAGCAGGTGCTAGGG
>NZ_LWGF01000766.1:0-1386 GCF_001635355.1 Oleiphilus sp. HI0125 | reverse complement strand
CACTAAAAGTTCCCGAATAAACTTGCCATCTCTTAGCACCGTAATGTCGTCGCACATTTCAAAGATCTCTTTAATCCTGTGCGAGATATACACAATGCCGCATTGCTGCGCGCGTAATTCATCAATGACTTTGAAAAGAGATTTGGTTTCTTTATCGGTAAGAGCATCCGTCGGTTCATCCATGATGATCACCTTGGACTCAAACGAGAGCGCTTTGGCGATTTCGACCATTTGCTGTTCGCCAAAACGCAAGGTGCCTAGCAAGGCTTTGGAACTGTATGGAACATTTAAACGCGCCAAGAGCTGATCGGCATGTTCAAACATTTTCTTCCATTGAATTTTGCCAAAGGCATTGGTCGGTTCGCGTCCTAAGAATATGTTTTCGGCGATGGTTAGCTCGGGAACGAGATTCAATTCTTGATGGATAATACTGATCCCCACTTCTTGCGATTCACGTGGACCAGAGAAAGAAACCGTTTCGCCTTGATAATGAACGCTCCCACCGTCAGAGCTGTAGATGCCAGTTAGCACTTTCATCATTGTGCTTTTTCCTGCGCCGTTTTCACCCATTAAGGCCATCACCCGCCCGGGGTAAACACTCAAACAAGCTTTATCTAAAGCTTTCACTCCAGGGAAAGACTTCTCAATATCTTTCAGTTGTAAAATAGCCTCAGTCATCATCCCATCCCTAAGAGCGCTGCACTCAAAACACAACGCCTGATTGAAATATGACATTGGCATATGGGCTGCACTCGCCCGTCCGAACGACCGCTAAACTATCGCAACTTATGTCTTTGAACTCCTCATGACTAACATAATGACGAGAAATATCAGCGCCTTGATCACGCTCTGCATCATCAAGTAAGCCTTCCAAAATCTGGTGGGCAGAAGGGTTATGCTCTTTTATTTCATGCGCGATGAACACCGCCTCGACTTGCAGTTCCGATAGAACCGTTCGCACTGTATCCTCAAAGCTCGGTACGCCATGCGTTAATGCCAAATCGATACGTTCTACGTCATCAGGGATCGGTAAACCGGCATCGGCTATCGTCATTTCATCACCATGTCCCATACTGGCAATGAGATGTGAAACGTCAGAGTTAAGAAGAGCGCCTTTCTTCATTATGTTTTCCCAAGCAAGCTTTTTTGCGCCCTTAAGCGTAGTCGTTAGTTTTTGTATTGCTTAGCTCTTACGTAAAAATTTGTTTGAGAGAATTTTCGAGAGAGTTACAAACGAAAGATCCTTAAAACAACGAAACATATTTCATCTTTAATTCGCACCTCAGCTGACTTATTCTAGGACGCTATAACAAAACAAAAGTCTATCAAGGTGATTTATGTCGTATTTTCGCTCTCTTAGTGTTCGCTCAGTTCGGGCTCTATGCC
>NZ_LWGF01000765.1:0-1983 GCF_001635355.1 Oleiphilus sp. HI0125 | reverse complement strand
ATGATTGGAGCAAAGTCTTCATTATCAAATAAACCAGATAAGGCCATATACGGAAGTAACAATTCGGCGCTTATTTCTTCGTTCTGATTAAACCAATCTGACTCGTTATTTAAAATTCCCTCAACAAAACCCGCGCACCAGCTTATCAACGCATCATCATAGTGTTCGTCTTCATCCTCGAAAGGGAGAATAATTGACGAGCCTTCGGTAAGGCTTTCTATGAGTTCGCTGTGCATGACTGCAATGCAGCCTGCTAGATGGTCTAACTCTTTCTCCATTCCGCTCAGTGTTTGTTCTGCGAGGCAGATGTTGGTTATCTGCGGGATTGTTAATTCAACAGGACCAACAACAGTCGCGCTCACCAGGCCGTGCAAGCCAAAATAGTCAAGCGTGTCATCACTAAGAGACTCGTCAAACAATAACTCTTCTAGTTGGTCGACGGCAGATTCAGAAAGAGGCATAGATTTATATCCGTAAAATAAAAAGCCAGAAGCGCATTAAGCTAACTTCTGGCTTAAAGAAAGTCCAATAAAGCTTATTGGTCTTGCGTTTCACCTTCATTCACTGGTGCTGCTGAAGCCGCTGATGGCTGGCTTTCAGTAGCTTTCGCGCGTGGGTCGTTGTGTGCAAGTTTTGCTTCACCTCGCTGGCGACGGCGTGCTGGGCGCTGAGGCTTAAAGGTACTAGCGTTTGAGTTTGCAACGGCAACCGAAACATCAGGGCTTGATTTAGACTCTGCAGCTTCCGGCTTCGGCTCGGGCTTTTTCTCCACTAGAGCTTTTGCCGTTTCAGCTTTTTCTGCTGGTACTTCAGATTGGGCTTTGGTTCCTGATGCTTGTTCGCCAGTGGCTTCTTTTTCTGAGCTTGGGCGACGACGACGGCGACGACGTTGCGGTGCCGGTTTTGTATCGTCTTCTTTCGCTTCAGTTTCAGCAGTCGTTACGGCCTCAGCTTGCGCAGATGGCTTTTCAGCTTTTTCTGCTTTTGTTTCGGCTTTAGGCGCTTCTTCTTTTGAAGTTTTGCTTACTGCGGCATCATTCGGTGTTGCACTTTCAGGCTCCGACGCTGCTTTTTCTGCTGGCTTTTCAGCGCTAGTTGCTTTTGCGTTAGCCGTTGCTTTTTCTGTCGAATCAGCAGTTGGCTGAGTGACTTTCTCAGCAGGCGCTGCTGTTTTGGCAACTGGTTCTGCTGCCGGAGCTTTTTCAGTAGCAGGCGTTTCAGTGCTTGCAGCTTCAGTTGCTGTCGTGTTTTCCGCTTTAGGTGCATTACGACGACGGTTGCGGCGACGATTGTTTGAGCGTGGCGCTTTCTCTTGCGTCGCGTTCGAGTCGTTTTGTGCTGCGTCCGTTGCTGCAACAGGTGCTTCTTGAGCATCCGTTGTCGCTTTTTCTGCTTCCGCTTTTGCTGGCGCTACTTTTGCCAACTCTTCATCAGAGATAGGCTCAGGGCGTGGCTTCTCGCGATACTTCTGATTGTTAGAACCTGCATTGCGTTGACGACGTGGTCGCTTGTTGGCGCTATCTGTATTGTCGTTTTGCTTGCTTTGATTCTGTTTATTGCGCGGCGCGTTTTGCTCTTTTTCAGCCGTATTTCGATCATTTGAACGCGCTTTATCATTGTTGCGCTTGTTATTGCGCTGACCTTGGCGTTCATCATTGCGCTCCCGTTTGTTATTACGGTTTTGCTGATTATTACGGTCATCACCACGCTTAGTGCGTTTAGCATTCGTTTGTCGATTACTGTTTTGGCGACGTTGGTTGTTGTTGCGATTTTTAGGAGAAGGTTTCTCTTCTTCTTTCTCGCTTTCTTCAGAGCTAAACATTGCAGAAAGCTTGCTAGCAATCTTTGCAAACAAACCGCCTTCGTTCGAAGAAGTTGGAGCTGGAGGACGAGGCGTAATCGTCTTCACTGCGGCTTCTTCTTTAACTGTTTCACGTGGTTGTGCAGCGGTGCTTTGCTCTTCTTCGTTTTGGCTAACTTCAA
>NZ_LWGF01000764.1:0-1742 GCF_001635355.1 Oleiphilus sp. HI0125 | reverse complement strand
AAATCTACCCTATTGAAATTGATAGCTGGACAATTTCAACCGCAATCTGGTTCTGTGCATATAGGGGGCCTGGACATTCGCAGATATGCCGCGTCTGAGTACCGCTCTTCGATTGCCTATCTGTCTGAAGAACCCCAGATTCTAACAGCCTCTCTTCGTGACAATTTACTGGTCGCTTCGGTTAATTCGAGTGATGGGCGATTGCGGCAGGCATGTGAAAAAATGGGATTGTTTGACGATGATCAGCTACTTCCTGAAGGTCTTGACACTCCGATGGGTGGAGAGCGCCAATACCCCGCAAGTTTCACCAAAAAGATAGGGTTAATTCGTCTTTTTCTTAGAGATGCGAGTTTGATTATCCTTGATGAGCCTAGTCGTAACCTTGACGAGTATTCTGTCGGGTATTTGATGGATTACATCAAATCAAAAACGTCTGAAGCAACAATGATTATTGTCTCCACTCATCCTTATATCCGAAGGTTGGGGCAGCACGAAGTTCTCATGGAAAACGGTCGTGTGCAGGAAATTAAACGTTTGAATTCTGGTGATTTTGTGTAAGGAGATGGCAATGAAGAACCTTTATCAGTCAATTAGCCGAGCATATGGAAAAAATAGCGAGCAAACCTTGCTCTACAGTTCTGAATTTGACAAAGAGAATCCGGGGAAGATGTTCACCCTCGCCCCAAAATTGATTTTAGTGACTTTAGTGTTGTTATTACTCTGGGCTTCGATCGCGCAGGTTATCGAGGTAACTCGCGCCAACGGCAAGTTGGTGCCTTCAGACTCAATCGTACAGATCCAGCACCAGAACTCTGCTGAGGTCATTGAGGTCGCCGTTGCAGAAGGAGATTTAGTAGAGCAGGGAGATGTACTTTTTATGCTCGATCCAGTATTGATGGCTTCGGAATTGTCTCAGTTGCGTGCACGGCATGCTTTTTTATCGATAGAGTCTGAGCGGTTGCACGCGTTGATAGAACGTAGGAATCCAGATTTCTCTAATTTCGTGGATAGTTATCCGACTGCTGTAAAACACAACATCGTTGCATTTAACAGTCAAAAAGACGTTTCTATGTCGAAAATAAATGGCTTGAAATCTAGAGTAGAACAGAAAAAGCATGAGCAGAAATATTTAGAGGAACAGCTGAAAGTCGAAGAGAATCATTTGGCTTCTATCGATGAGAAGGTCAGCATGATTAAAACGCTAAAAGAAAGCGGAAATCAGAGTAAATTATTGTTGATTCAAGCATCGCAGGAGCGCGACGAGATGCTTTCAAAAATGAGTAACGTAGTTGGTCGTATAGCTTCTGTGAATCAAGAGGTAATGGAGGCAGAACATGAGATTGCAGAAACTTATGCCGCGATAGATGAAAAAGCAACAATGCGCTTAGCGGCAATTGAGTCCGAGCTACACGAACTTTCACAGACCTTAACTAGAACGGAACACTCCTTTGATAACCTCGTAGTTCGCTCACCCATTAAAGGGTTTGTTACAGGTTTAACAATCGACGCTGTTGGCGAAGTAGTGACACCTGGAGCTACGCTAGTCGAGATTATCCCCTACGACTCTCTAGTAATTGCAGAGGCAAAAATCGATACCAAGGATATCTCCTCCCTCAAATTGGGCCAAGATGTCAATGTTAAAGTGACAGCATTTGATTTTTCTCAACATGGCATGGTTACGGGAACCTTACAGAAGGTCTCTAAAAACAGTTTTCAAGATGAAGACGGTCAACCTTACTACA
>NZ_LWGF01000763.1:0-2460 GCF_001635355.1 Oleiphilus sp. HI0125 | reverse complement strand
ATCAATAGAACTGTCGTTACAAGCTAATAGCCAAGCACCTATGGTTGAATGGCTTGCTCAGACTGTTAACACCGAGAGCACTATTACCTTGGCAGGGTTCGCGATTGAAAAGCGTTCTGACGCATGGAATGCATCGATTAAGCTGAATATAGCCGCAGGAGTTACGTATGAATAACTTCAATACGCTTACCCTGCGCGAACGGATACTAACGACTTTTGCGTTGTTGGCGGTTTTGATTCTTGCTTATGTGTCTTTTGTGGTGCCTCACAAGAGTGCGCCACAGGTGTTCAATATCGAACTGCCTCAAACTGAGGCCTCTTCCTTATCTGATAATTCAAAAACCACAGAACTTGCGAATTCTTTGCTTCAAGCACCGCCGGGTAGTCAAATACTTAGCCAGGTCATCGGCGAGTTATTGAATGAAGTTCAAAAGGTTCAGTATCTAGGCTCTCAGTTTTTATTTGAAGCACCGGCATCTGACGTTGAGTTCTATCAGCATCGTTTCCGTATCTCGGCAGATGCAAGTCAGTCTGATTTAGCACGTGTTATGACTTATGTTGAGAACAAGTCTTACTTGGACTTACAGGTATTAGATTGGCAGTCGCAAACAGATTCAGGCGCCTTAAATTTTGAGTTGGCGGTGATTAACACTGAGCCTCGTTGGCTAACAGTCAAGGAGCCTAGTCATGCTAGATAAAAGAAAGCAGCCATTAGGTGAGTTACTGATTCAAGAGGGATTTATCTCCCAGGATCACCTTGATCAAGCACTCGCGAGTCAGAAAAAATCAGGCGTTAGGCTCGGCAAAATCCTAATTGAAAAACAGTTTATATCTGAAACGGATTTGCTCGCGTTACTGTCTCGCCAGCTTAAGCTCCAGTTTGTTGATCTTAATCAGCAAGGAATGAATCTCGAGTTAAGCATGCAGCTGCCTGAAACGATGGCGAGACGATTACGCGCGATTGTTTTATCTGATAATGGGCGTACAAGTCTAATCGGAATGGCTGATCCTATGGATTTAGCCGCAGTTGATGAGATAGCCAAAAAGCTTGGTCACGATGTTGAAGTGGCGGTAATTCGCGAGTCTCAGTTACTTGTTGCGTTCGATGAGGTCTACAAGCAGAACGAAGAGATCTCAACCATCGCTACCGAGTTAGATTCGGAGTTATCCGCGCAGGTTTTTGATATCGCGCAATTGAGCCAAGCCGATGTTGACGATAGTGATGCGCCCGTTGTTCGTTTGCTGCAAACTATTTTTGAAGATGCAGTATTAGCGCGTGCTTCGGATGTCCATATAGAGCCAGAAGAAACCGTGATCCGTATTCGCCGTCGTGTAGATGGTGTGCTCAGTGAAACAGTGATGCGTGAAACAAGAGTTGGAGCGGCGCTAGTGCTTCGACTTAAGTTAATGTGCGGCTTAAATATATCTGAAAAGCGTCTGCCTCAAGACGGGCGTTTCAATATTCTCGTTAATGGACGTTCGATTGACGTGCGTCTTGCGACACTTCCGACACAGTTTGGTGAAACCGCTGTATTGCGTCTCTTAGATCAAAGCCAGCAAGTTCTGAATCTGTCTGACACAGGTATGCCTCCTGAGATTGAAGTGCGATTCAAACAAGCTCTGGCACAACCGCATGGCATGATTCTGGTAACTGGGCCAACCGGTAGCGGAAAAACCACAACGCTCTATGGGGCTCTGAAGTTTTTAAATAAACCTGAGCTCAAAATAGTGACTGTAGAAGACCCTATTGAGTACCGGATGAGCCGACTTACGCAAATTCAGGTGAACCCCAAAATAGGATTAGATTTTGCCTCTGTTGCGAGAGCGAGTCTTCGTCATGACCCAGACGTGCTTTTAGTCGGTGAAATGCGGGATGAAGAGACCGTCGATATCGGCTTAAGGTCGGCGATGACGGGACACCTAGTATTGTCCACGCTTCATACCAATGATGCGATTTCGAGTGCACTGCGTTTAATGGATATGAAAGCAGAGCCCTACATGATTGCGGGTTCTATCTATGGGGTATTAGCACAACGCTTAGTAAGACGTTTGTGTGAGCAATGTGCTCAAGAAACTCATTTAGATGAGCATGAGAAGGTTCTAGTTGAAGAGCTTTTAAAGAATGACAATGGGCTATCTGATGAAGACCTTTCATTCAAAGCTCCTCAAGGTTGTCCGGCATGTTCGAATACTGGTTATAAAGGTCGTGTCGGGGTGTTTGAATGGCTCGAGTTGGATGAACCATGTTTAGAAGCTTTAAGGCAAAATGAGACACGGACCTTCATTCAACATGCTCGACAGGCTAAACACTATCAGCCTCTCGCTGTATCTGCCTTGCATCTCGCTATGAATGGTGTCACTTCTTTAGAAGAAGCACTGAAGGTTGCTGGTTATGCCGAGCTTTGAGTATCAAGCCCGAGATCAAAAAGGTGCGTTGCACCACGGTGTAATGGAAGCAGC
>NZ_LWGF01000762.1:0-895 GCF_001635355.1 Oleiphilus sp. HI0125 | reverse complement strand
ATTCACTTGTCTTGCGGTATGCGCAAGATCCTGACACTCCAAAGTGCACTCTCCCGAGCCTGTTTGTACGATCAACCACTTACCATCTGTTTCGGGATAAAACCCTTTGGCATTTTGTTGATATCCAAAGCTATTGAGATTTAAGGTCGGGGTTAATAATTGGCCTTTATTTGTTTTGCCTGTCGGAATAGCGACACTGCCAAAATACATGAGCATTGCGAGCATGACTGGCACTCCGGCCACACAAAAAATACCAATCAATTTAAGTTGGCTTTTTCTTCTAGTTTGTTCAAACGATACCGACGATTCACTCATTCTTATACTCCCTACTTCTTGTTGTTATGTTCTTGGTATTAATTTGTATGTCGCCCATAGTGCCAGTATCACTAAAGCAAACGACATCGCGAACCACTGAAACGCATAACCAGTGTGTTTATCGGGTGTTTGCGACTGGTAATTCCAATACAAATCTGGCGCATCTATTGTCGCGCCAATGTCGGACGCGAATGGGACTCGATGTAGTAGCCTAAATTCGGAATTCTCCACTAAATCAGCGGCACTCAGTTCTCGTATTTTTTCCATGTTCAGTGACTGAACACGCCATATACTTTTCTCTCCAAACTCGGCATCTTCATTCCAAACGGGCAACGATTTTTCTGTCCAGTAGAAATATCCTGTCAAAGACTGAGGAGTTACAATACTGCTAACTTTTGGCAGCTTGTCTCTATATTTTGGTGCCGCTATCCACCCCTGATTCACCAATAAAGATCCGCCCGAATCTAAAGCGAAAACACTGGCCAGTTCATACCCCACTTTTCCTTGATATTGGCGGTTATCAAGCAAAAAGTGTTGCCCAGTAAAATGGCCCTGAATCAATCTAGGTTCGAATAATTTG
>NZ_LWGF01000761.1:0-1376 GCF_001635355.1 Oleiphilus sp. HI0125 | reverse complement strand
TCTGCATTTCCCAAATCTCTCGCATCATCAGGATAAAGCGTTTAGGAATCATGATGTGCGGTAACTGAGCTTCGATCGCTTGATGACCGGCTTGTTGTAGAGCAGGGAAGTCTGACAGCCCCTCAGCAATTTTTTGGCCCCAAATACGATGGACATCTGGCCATAAAAGAGAGGCATAAAGGAACGCCGGAGTGATGGGTTTCTCTTGCGCGATGCGCTTGTCTGTGTTGATTAAGGCCGCTCGGATAAAACTGAGATAGTGTTCTTTTTGGCTTTTATCTATGGTGTGCGCAACGCTTGGGAATAAGGCTTTAAATAGCCCTGTATCTAATAGGCGCTCAAATATTGCGGCCCCATAACCCGAGACAAAAAGCTTAATAATTTCATCAAATAATCGGGCAGGCGCCACCATCGACATCAGATGAGATAGTTCATGGATACTTTGTTCTGCTTTTTGTTCGATATCGAAGTTAAGTTTTTCGGAGAAACGAATTGCTCGTAACATGCGAACAGGGTCTTCGCGATAGCGCTCTTCAGGCTCGCCAATAAGCTTGAGTGAGTGTGCTTTGATATCTGTTAGGGCATCGCAATAATCATAAATGCAAAAATCAGTTGCGCTGTAATACAGCGCATTTGCGGTAAAATCGCGACGAATAGAATCTTCTTCTATCGTTCCGTACACGTTATCTCGTGTGAGCATTCCTTCAGCGGTTTGTTGCTGTGCTGATGAATCTTCATTGCTGCCACGGAATGTTGCGACTTCAATTATTTCTCGACCAAAAAGAACATGTACAAGTTTGAAGCGTCGGCCGATCAAACGAGAATTCGAAAATAGCTTATGCACTTGTTCAGGATGAGCATTCGTTGCGATATCGAAGTCTTTTGGCTGAATACCTAGCAGTAAATCACGAATACAACCGCCCACTAAATAGGCTTTGAAACCAGCATTTTCGAGTCGATAAAGAACCTTTAATGCATTCGGACTAATATGTTTGCGCGATACGGGATGTTCATCGCGAGAGATGATGCTAGGGGGCAATGCTGCCATGTTTTCCTGATCTTAATTATCGTAATAAGAGGTGAAGAAGTTTAGCCGTTAATGCGCGCTAAATATAGTAAGAAGAATAAAAGGAGGACGTAGCATGAAATTACCTACTTTCCTTAGCGGGTCTTTCATGCTGAACAGTTCAAGACCGTCAGTCATTGTTATTGTTGTTCCATGTCTCAACCAGGGCGTTATCACGCACGGCAAACGGAATACTTTGAACGCATAGAGCGGAAAAACGCTTTGAGTGATTGTGTTATCAATGTTTGCTACTTGTCGTAGTTCTTACATTTATAACTCGCTCAAAACACGATCGACCCACTAAAAAGCA
>NZ_LWGF01000760.1:0-953 GCF_001635355.1 Oleiphilus sp. HI0125 | reverse complement strand
GGCACACTAAACATAAATTTCAACACAGGGATCAGCATTGCAATCACCGCCGCACCAACAACGATCGCTAGCACTAGCTCGATCAACGTGACACCTTTCTGTTTAGAGAGCATTGGACTTACTCACCGGTTCACTTAACAACTTACTCATAGCCATATCAAATTCATATTTTTGGCCAGATGGCGGCATAATGGTCAAGTTTGCTAATAAACGAGAGTCCGTTAAACCCGTGCAAGGAAAAGTGATCTCGACGGAATATGATTCATAAATGTTGTTCAAACCAAGATAAAGCGAACCTGCCAACATAGGAGGTTGATGCACGATACTCACACTTTCATTTCGTGCCGTAAGCGCTTTGCACTTTTCTTCGAGGTTTTTCTTTAACTGGCTAGGTGATTGGTGATTGAGATCAGAATGATAGCTATTCGACAGCATGATGGACTGCTGTGCTTCAATGCTTTTACCGACACCCGATAAAGCAAGGCGATAAGCATAAAAAAGGCTAGAGACACTGACAGTCAAAACGAGCAAGGCAATTAAGACTTCTACTAAGGTAAACCCACTTATTGTGTTAAACGTTTTCATAGCCCACCACATTCAGACGCAGCGATCGTCTGATCTTCGATAACTTCACCATTAAGCATGATACAAATCAGCTTACTCTCTTTATCAACAGATAGCTTCAAAGGCTGAGGACGCGCAGCATCAAGCTGACCGTCTTTACGCCAAGCTAAACGAAGAGGTTTAGAAGATAACTCTCCTTCTAAGGAACGAACGGAAAAACGCTCTTTTGACTCAAAGCGAGATACATGCCGATCAGATATCAGAAGCAATATCACTGGCTTTTCTTCTAAGGCATTGAGCTCAACATAAACGCCTGCCTTATCTTGGTTAGCAAGTGCCAAGGATTGCGCCCTAGCAATATATTGATTCAAGACCTGAGTATACGAGTA
>NZ_LWGF01000759.1:0-1566 GCF_001635355.1 Oleiphilus sp. HI0125 | reverse complement strand
TGCCGAGAACTTACTCCAACCTCTCTGCCCATTGAGTTTTTTAATGCTAACTTCCCAGATAGCTCGTACGTATTGTCATCAATATCGNCAATCAAATCCTGCAAATCTAGATCAATCTCGCGTTCATAATAAGCACAATCAATTTGCTCTTGAAGACCATCTTCAACAACAAAAATTCGCGCTCCATCTTCTTCAAAACTAGAATCAAAATCTGTCGTTGAACGATTAACCACTACTGCAATTTGATCAAGTGAGAGCTCTTCAACTCTCTTCTCTATTGCTAATTGATCGTCCTGAGGATCTTGCTCCATATAACGCACAAATAAACGTGCACCTTGCTTATCAAAAATCAAATTAGATGCTTGATCATCAATTAACTCGTATCGACCAGCATCGATTTTTTCATCGAGCTCTAAGTTAGTAATGCATTGGGCAACGGTCAGGTCGGTCGCGAACGTTTTATTATAGCCTTCCGTTTCTTTATACTTTCCCGAAACCTCACCATTCAACTGTGCTCCAGCGTCATTAAAGCAAGCAGTATAATTTATCGAGAAAGCATCAGATTCTTCATATCGCACTCCAGAAGCATTAGGGAAATTAACAACTGCACTTCCTCCTCCTGGGCATGTATAACCCCCTACCTGAACACCTTTAAAGTCACGAGCATCAAGCATTTCATTTAAACGCGCAAAATAGAGTGGGGAAAAGATACTTTGGTAAGAAGACCACAGGTAAGCTTCTGCATTATCATTGGTTATGTCGAGCGTTCTTCGATTATCGCTAAAATCCTGATCATCAACGATAAACTCCCCACATCCCACAACGAGAGCAGTCAAAGAATATAAAAAGGCTCGTGCAAGACGGCTCATGAACTTTCCTAGTTATTCTTAATCGGAGGGAAAATTGTAAGATATGCGTACGGTAGGATAAACGCTACGCCACCACATTTGTGACGCAGCATACGCTCACGAGGCTTAAACGTGATACTGCGCACTCAATTCATGCACCGCATCAACAAAGACTTTCGGCGCCGCAGGGTCTACAAACTGATGAATACCGTGTCCGAGGTTAAACACATGTCCATTGCCCGCACCAAAGTCCCTTAATATTCGGGCAACTTCAGCCTTAATTTGGTCTGGCTTAGCATATAAAACACTTGGATCCATATTACCTTGTAACGCGACGCGATCACCCACCATAGAGCGGGCTCGACCAATATTCATCGTCCAATCAAGCCCTAGCGCATTCGCACCGCAGTCAGCGATTTGATCCAACCATAGACCACCACCCTTCGTAAATACGATCGATGGTACGCGCAAACCTCGCGCTTCCGTCTTCAAACCCGCCACAATCTTTTGCATGTAAGCAAGAGAGAAATCGAGGTAGGCTTGATCACTTAAATTCCCGCCCCATGTATCGAAAATCTGAACAGCTTGAGCACCTGCATCGATTTGCGCATTCAAATAATCAATAACAGAGTCTGCAAGCACATCTAATAGAGCATGAAGAGTTTCAGGTTCGCGATACATCATCGCTTTAATATGTCGGAAATCTTTCGAAGAACCA
>NZ_LWGF01000758.1:0-69326 GCF_001635355.1 Oleiphilus sp. HI0125 | reverse complement strand
TGTAAATTCCGCGACTGCAAACACGAGCAAGAACCTGGATGCGCAATTCAACAAGCCTTAGAAGAAGGTAAAATTTCAGAAACCAGAATGCAGAGTTATCGCCATATCTTGTCTACACTTGATGACATCGAAACTCACTGACCGATGCTGAATGGCCGAAACAACAACTTATCCGCAAGATCTACAATCATGGGTGGAGTACTTACTTAAACGCAAACTACCCTCTGCCTTGAGTCTGGCGCCGAAGGCCGTTTTGCTGATGGAAAACGAAGCGCCGAGTTATTTGAAGTTAGCTCAAATACTCGCCCCAGACCCTGTTGTGTCACTCGCAATCATGCGCAAGGCCAACGACAATCCTCGTCCAGAAAGCGTATTCAGTAAAACTCTTGATCACGCTATGAGCATGCTAGGCCACCAGCAAGTCAAAGAGCTACTCGTTGCCATCAAAAAACTCGACATCAAATATGGTTATCGCGCTTACTACCAAACTCTCGGAGCAAGCTTAATCAAAGCCTATCTCGCACTACAATTCGCAAAGGCAAAAGGATCAGCAAAATCCTTAGATATCTTCTGGGGGAGTTTATTTTCCGACGCACCCATGTGGTACATGTGGTGTTATGCCACACCATTAATGCGAGAGATCAGTCGAGCCAGCATACCAAAGAGAAAAGCGCTTGAACTAGATTTATTGGGCTGTTCACTCAAAGACATTCAATTAGAACTCTTAACGGCACTGAACGCTCCAGATCTCGCTCTAAAAACGCAACACTGTTTGTCCTTGCGAGATTGGGCGCAATTATCACGCTTTGGCCAAGCTTCAGCACCGACTAGCGCCTCACAATCAGTGGCTCAAGCAAATCCTGCTGAGCCTATCGAGCTTAGCCCCGCATTGAAGATCGCGCGTCAACAACCTCTTTTCTTCATTGAGTTATCGCGGTTTTATCTGCATTACTATTTAAAAGATAGCTCGCCAAAACAGATGTCTCGTGCCTTAGCAACAACCGCCGCTGGACTCGATATACCCGTTGATAAGGTAAGAACACTCTGCACAAAAACGCTGTTGAAAGCCGCACATCGCTACCAAATGCCCTATTCAGCTAATGCAGTGTGTCGTGTATTTGATGATGTAAAAGAGTACGTACCTGACGCGCAAGGCGAGACTTCAGCAACGGGCGATGCACGCACTGAATTTAGTCGCGTTATTCCATCAACAGGGAAAGTTGCTAAATCAGAACGCATTATCGAAAGCACTGGCGCTAAAAAACAGGAAGATCAAAAAACAATTACACCAGAAACGTCATTCCTTCACTTATTAAAAGCCATCAAACAACAACCAACTGATTTCAACTCAGCCTCAGCTCTAATGACGAAAATGGTTGAACAGATCCAAATCGGACTTCATCTTAAACGTTGCGCTCTGTGCGTTCTTAGCAAAGATATATCCAAGTTAAACATCGTATTTAAGTCGGGCATCGACGGTGACGACCCACTCGCTAGTTTTAGCACACCTATTATCAAAGGAACGATTTTTAGCGTATTGTGCGACAAACCAGCGGCTCTATGGCTTAAACCGAGCGTCAAAAAAGAAGTCGCTGATCTTGTTCCCATGAACTTTAAGCAGACGACGCAACGTGATGAAGCGTTCTTCGCTTCTATCTTTGTTAAAGGTAAGCCTATTGGTGTGGTGTATGCCGACCAAGATCCTGATCAACGCATCGATGAAGCTCAGTTCAGGTATTTCAAACTAGCGATCAAAGCATTGGAATCATCGTTAGGAACGATTAGCCAAGACGCACAAGATTCGTAATAAAAATCAAAATAAAAACAACACATGAGAACTTCTAAGCACGCCATTAATTGAAAGCTCATCGATTAATTGCATCTGTCTTTCGCAGCAATCTGGAAGTTCTGTTATTATCCGCGGCCAATAATGATTAAGTATTTTGGAATCCGCATTTATGAAAAGCGATGATCTGTTTGTATTCAGTCAGTACATCAGCCCACAGCACTTTATTTCGCGCGTTGCTGGCAAAGTAGCGAGCACAACATTCGAACCAGTCAAAAACAACTTTATCAACTGGTTCGTCGACAAGTATGACGTCGACATGAGCGAAGCGGCAGAACCAAACCCAACTGCCTACCCTAGCTTCAATGATTTCTTTACCCGCGCTCTCAAAGACGGTGCTCGCCCTGTTGTAGAGGGAGATAACATTCTTTGCTCGCCAGTTGATGGTGCAATCAGTCAGTTAGGTGAAATCAAAGGCGGACAAATATTCCAAGCAAAAGGCCAAAGCTTTAACGTCAATGAATTGCTGGGTGGCGATGAAAAACTTGCTCAACCATTTATGGATGGTGACTTCGCAACGATTTATCTTTCACCTAAAGACTACCATCGCATTCATATGCCTATCACAGGCACATTGAAAAAAATGATTTATGTTCCTGGAAAACTCTTCTCGGTTAACCCTGTAACAGCGCAACGCGTTCCAAATTTATTTGCACGTAATGAGCGAGTCGTAGCGATTTTCGATACAGCAATCGGCCCGATTGCAATGGTTTTGGTTGGCGCAATGATTGTTGCAAGCGTCGAGACAACATGGGCTGGTCTTGTCGCGCCAATGCGTAAAAATGTTGTCAGTTTTGACTACGACAACGAAGAGCCAATCACGATTGAAAAAGGCGCAGAAATGGGCCGTTTTAAGCTAGGGTCTACCGTCGTCTTCTGTGCACCACCAAATACCATCAACTTCGAAGAGTCATTGAAAGCAGAATCACCTGTTCGTATGGGCGAAACATTCGCAACAATAAAGTAAGGCTCTTCAATCGATACTAGCGGTCGCAATGCACCGCTAGTTTCTCTTCATTTATTAACTTTCCAATCAATAGCACATGGCGTTGAATCAAGGCTTTATTGCGTTGAAAAACAGCTGTTCTCTCTTTCCTCCATCGCGCATAACTCTCACTGAGCATTGGTGCTAATTCGCCCTCCAAATCGGCCATTGCTTCGCTCAATGCGTACTGTCGGCGATTAAGATCCGCAGCCCACTGCTGAACCTCACCCACAAAATATTTTTGTACGACGTTTTGCAGTATCTTTGACGAGTGTCTCCCTGCTACACAGATTTGCTCAGAATCGAGCACGCCTTCGAGAAAGCTATTGAGCACTTCAAGCCTGTTATTCAAAAGACTAAAACTTGATAGCAGTGCTCCGCCATCACCGATATTTATCTGAAATAACATCGTCTCTAGTTCTTGCTCCGTTTGAACATAATTCTCTGACTGCCACTGTTTGAAAAGCGACACAACAGAACTCAGGGCAAGGATAGGCTCAAGATTAGTATTTTCGGGATAAGACCCTAAGTTTTTAGGCAGGCGCCAAAAACTCGAAAACTCATCCCCTTCAATCAACATGGCGGTAGAGACATAAGGAAATTGTTGGCGTTTATACTCTATCTCTTGCTTCACGATTCGAGCAAGCTCCGTCTTTTCTTCAGTCTCGAGCATCGCAATGCAACTTGGGGCATCTCGTAAAAAACGCACAAGATACAAAACGCGTTGCGATGCGGTTGCGACACGTCCTAAGCTGGAATTTGCTTGGGCAACGGTTTCTTGTAATCGACATCCATACAGGCTCATAAAGTCCAGAATATCGATACTTTCTGATGATTGAGCTTGCCATGCTTGAACTAGTGGCTTCTGTGGAAGTGTCGGAACCGACAATGTATTGAAGTCTTGCGTTTGAATTTCACCCGCGTCAGAGATGTCCGCAAACACATTTTCTAATCGAGCCTGATAGTTATCCAACACTTGCTCACCATGACTCGCTGAACTAAAGCCACAAGCACTCAACAACAATGAAAAGAGAACAACGATGACGACGCCAAAAAACTTGGCTTTGTATAGGTTCCGAAGTTCAGAATTACGCGCGATCAATGGGAAAGCTCAACACCTCTTGAATAGAACTGACTTTCAGCTTGAGCATCAACAAACGGTCAACACCAAGTGCAACGCCAGAACACTCAGGTAAGCCAGAAGCTAATGCACTTACAAGATTCTTATCATACGGTACATTAGCCAGTTTAAGTTCATGTCGCGCGCGTCGATCTTCTATAAATCGCGCCTCTTGCTCACTGGCATCCACTAGTTCGTCGTAGACATTCGCGAGCTCAATGCCTTTCACATACAATTCAGCGCGCTTCCCTACTCGATTGCCAAACGAGTCTACTTCAATACGCGCCAATGAGGCCTGGCTCGCTGGGTAATCAGTAAGAAAACACGGTCTATCAAATCCTAATTTAGGTTCGATACACACAGAAATAAGCAAGTCTAAGCATGCGTCACGGTCAAGTGTTTCACCCTCAGCAAGCCCAGCTTTGCTCGAACACAATGCCTGTAACTCGCTTAATTCGGCTGAGAATGGGTCAATCTCTAAGTACTTTAAAAAGACTTCACGGTAGGTATATACAATGGGTCGCTCAAGGCTCAACTGCTCACAAACGAGATCTGCGATTTCTTCCATTAATTCAGTCAAACTGAACCCTACTCGATACCACTCAAGCATTGTGAATTCGGGGTTATGCCTGCCCCCCTGCTCGGCTTCACGAAAACTTTTACAAAGCTGATAGATATCGCCTAAACCGCTTGCGAGTAGACGCTTCATCGCAAACTCTGGAGAGGTTTGAAGAAAAAAGTTTAAGGATTGATGCGCATCTTGATTGCCTGAAGCACGATAACTTGCAAGATGTGGGTCCGTTGACCCTGAAACACTCATCAACGGCGTGTCGACTTCGAGAACATTACGTGCAGAAAAAAAAGCCCGCAGCTGAGCATACAACTCAGCACGGGCTTTAATTGCGGTATGTGAACAACTAGGCTGCCACATAAAGAGAAACTTAACCTTTCGCGCGGCTTACGTATTCGCCAGTACGCGTATCGATTCTCAACACTTCACCAATATTAATAAACAAAGGCACGTTAACCACTGCGCCAGTGGTTAGTGTTGCTGGCTTTGTACCACCTTGCGCTGTATCGCCCTTCAAACCAGGATCTGTTTCTACAACTTCAAGTTCAACAAAGTTTGGCGGTGCTACGTTTAATGGCGCTCCGTTGTATAAGGTTACAACGTAGACGTCTTGTTCTTTCAACCATTTTTGCGCTTCAGCCACAGCATTCTCATCTGCACCGTGCTGTTCAAAAGAACCGTCGGTCATCATGAAGTGCCAAAACTCACCATCGGTGTACAAATACTCCATATCGTGCTCCATTACGTCAGCACCTTCTAGAGATTCACCAGACTTAAAGGTACGCTCCCAAACACGTCCAGTTTTGAGGTTACGCAGTTTTACACGGTTAAACGCTTGTCCTTTACCCGGCTTTACATATTCGTTCTCAAGGATCGAACATGGGTCGCCATCAAGCATTACCTTAAGGCCACCTTTAAATTCGTTTGTTGAAAAATTCGCCATTTTATCACCTAACTGTCCCTACTTAATTTGTAGGCTTCTGATACAAAGTGCAATAACTAAGCAGTAAACAGCTATACCGCTACCACTTTCAGTTACTAAAGTGTAGATTATGCGGCCGATCTAAGCGGCCAAAAAGTGGCGGCAATCATACACGCTTCGGTTTATTCTGTCGAAATACTCGTCTACGTATTAGCACTATGCAAGAACACATTCAGCATTCGCCTCTTATCGCTCGTTCGATCGACCAAGATTGGCAATCGATTTACAGTCAAAGCACACTGACTGTCGGCGATCTATTAACGCAGCTCGGCCTAGACGCGCACCCCTTAGCAACACAACAAACGCTCGATTTTCCACTTCGTGCACCGCAGCCCTATCTCGATAAAATCAAACCTAACTCACCCAATGACCCCTTGCTTTTGCAAGTTCTACCTCAGACTAGAGAATTCGAACAGGTTGATGGTTTTACAGCTGAACCCTTACTCGAACAAGATTACTCGCCCGTCCCTGGTTTAATTCATAAATATCAGTCTCGGGTTTTGCTCGTCTTAACGCAGGCCTGCGCCATACACTGTAGATACTGTTTTAGACGTAATTTCCCTTATTCAGAGCACCAGCAATCTCGCAAACAATGGGACAATGCTCTGGCTTACATTCTGGAAAATAAGCAAATTAATGAGGTCATTCTAAGTGGTGGCGACCCACTAAGCTTGCCTGATAAATACCTATCCGATTTGTTACATCGTATTGATTCTATCGCGCACATAAAAAGGATACGTATTCATACGCGAATGCTCCCTAGCCTGCCGCAACGAATTAGCGATCCCTTTATCGAGATTCTCAAGACACTCAACAGCAATATTGTTTTTGTTGCGCATTGCAATCATGAGAATGAATTGGGTGACGACACGGCAATTGCATTTAGAAAACTCAAAGCCGTCGGCGTTACCTTACTCAACCAATCAGTATTGTTAAAAGACATAAATGATAACGCAGGCATCCTGCAAAATTTGTCAGAAAAGCTATTCGATCAAGGCGTATTGCCCTACTACCTTTTCACCCTCGACAAAGTAGATGGCGCAGCACATTTTGATTTGAGCCGAGAAAAAGCAAAAGAGATTTACAAGCAGTTATCCGCCTTGCTACCTGGGTTCCTACTTCCCAAACTCGCTGAAGAATGTCCGGGGGAAACAAGTAAATCCATACTTACTTGGTAAGCCTTGCGAAACATTAACCCGAACCTTGTCACTTAATTAAAAATGTTTGCTCTTAGGGCTCAGCAATAGCGAATTTCCCTGCTATTATAAGGAGATAGAACTATATGCTGACTAAGTGTTCAGCCTAATAACCAATTAAAACCGACAAACATCAACAGGAAGAACTACAACAGATGTTGGGTCCAGACCTTGAGCTTTTGATAAGTATCCCCGAACAAAACTTGGGTGAACTTTCATACACTGATTCCACCCCGGAAGCCTTTGCTGACTGGGTCGCGAATCTGCCCATGGCGAATTTAGGCGAGCTGTCTCGTCAACTATATCGTGCGATTAATGAACTAAATCGCCTTAAGTGCAAGCCAGAAACTCGCTCAAAAATGCTTGAGGACATTCGTAAACCTATCCATTACGCATGCGAAGAGCTGTCAAAACATTTTCTTAACGCATCTATCACACCTCAAGAAAAGCAACGCAAAGTTATCAACCTTGTCACGAGCCTTCATCTTTCTCTAGCCGCTGGCTACAAAGCAGTGCTATTAGAGAGCGTTCCTAATCTTGGGTCAGAACATACACGTAAAAACTTCAGCTGCGCAGCACACCGAACCATTACAGAATTTGGACGTGTTCAGCTTTTGTCAGCCAAGCTCTATATTTCCGTACCGAAAATGCTATGGAAAGAAATGAACGAGATCTATCGTTTTAGCGATGAGTTAGGCCTAATGAAGTATCTAGTTCGCGATGAAGACAATCTTGTCGAACCAGACTCATCGATCAAAAGCGCCTATAAACGAAACTTGTTACTTGCCTGCTGCCGCTCAAACCAGTTGCGTAAGCAAGAGATCGATTCTGTTTGGGTGCTGTTCGAACGATGGGCTAACTACGTAGAGCTAGGTAGAAAGTACCTCGCCTCAGCTGTCTTCTGCATCAATTTATCCGAAGACCAAGCTCCGCGACACAAGAGCCTCCTGCATGAAGAGCTGAGTGATTTTTACTATGGGTTTGATACGGCTGAACTCATTACCCGCATCACTTCGCACCTAAGTTCAGCGAATTCGACGATCACCCATTTAGAAATGCCGATCAATATCAGTAATGGCTTACTGCATCACTTGCATCATTCACTTGGTATTCTCACCAAACGAACCTTTAAGCGTATCGCAAGCGATGGCTCGCTTGAGCTTGCTGTTGGTTTGAGTGCTATGCACTACTACACCTCAGGTCGAACATCCTTCCAGCCACACTTGTTTGGGATGGAACCTATTGACCTTGATAACTCGACCGAATCTCGCGTTAGTCGAGCCAAAAGTAACGACCCTTGGTCTAATGCCTTTGATGCGGCCGCTATTACAAGTCCGAAATCGATTCCTAGCGAGTCGGTGATTGACTATACCAATCATCCTGAGAGCGCTGACAAAGACTTTCCTGTGCACACCACTAGCCTGATCAATACAAGCCCTGGTGGATATTGCATTCAATGGGGCGGTCACATTCCAAAGAATGTTCAAGCTGGTGAACTTCTTTGTGTGCGCGAAAGCGATGAGAAATCATGGAGCATTGCTGTTATCCGCTGGATTCGATACTCCAAGCAAAAAGGTACGCAGCTTGGTATCGAGCTACTCGCACCTCGCGCCAAACCATGTGCGGTGCAGCAACTCAACAAAACTGGCAAACACAGTGAATTTTTGCGTGGTTTGCTTCTACCAGAATTGAGCAGCATCAGCCAACCAAGCACGCTAATTACGCCTCGCCTCCCATTCAAAGAAGGCAATAAGGTGATTTTGCGTTTCAGCGGCATCGAATCTAAATGCATTCTAGCCGCCACTGTTTCAGAAACTGGTAGTTTTAGCCAGTACACCTTACGCGCAACAGATGTTCTAGATTCGAAATCTGCGCAACTCGAAGAAGAAACACAACAACCCAAAACCGAAATAAGTCTCGAAGACGAATTCGATTCTCTTTGGCCTAGTCTGTAGTTAACGCGGTACCAATAAGTAATGACAAAACAAACCGACACCCTCTTCCTTCTTGTACTTGAAGACTCTCAAAATGATGCAGAGAAACTTGTCAGCCTATTACGAAACGCTGGCATTGCAACTAGAGCAAAACTCATCGAAGACGAAGAAGAACTAGAGCAAGCGTTATCCGACGGACAATGGGATTTATTTGTTGCAAGAGAATCAGCGGCAGACTTCGATCTAAGCCAAGCTTGCATTCAGATATCAAAAAAAGACTTATATATCCCTCTAATTATTATTTCTGAAGAATATGACGAAGAAAAGGTCAGTGCGCATCTAAAGAGTGGTGCGCATGATGTCGTATCAAGCACTCAAGAAAAACACTTCGTTGAAGTGGTCAAACGTGAGTTATCACACGTTCGCGCAATACAAAAACTGCATCACCTTGAAGTTGAAATTCGCGATGTCGAACATCGTTGTGAATTACTGCTCGATAGCTCTAAAGACGCAATTGCATATATCAACGACGGAATGCATATCTATGCCAATAGCTCGTATCTTGAGTTTTTGGACTACGACGATATTGACGAAATGATCTGCATCCCAGTGATGGACACCCTCAGCGGCGATTCGCAAGAAAAATTCAAAGAGATCGGTAAAGACTTTTTAAATAGCAATAGTGACGCTAAACCTGTCGAAAACGTTTCACTCACATCAATCAGAGAAGATGGAACAGAAATCCCTGTTCTTGCTAGCTTCTCGCATGCGAGCTATGACGGCGAAAGCTGCCTTCAAATCATTTTGCGTCCTGAAGAAAACTCCGCTGAACTCGAAGCAAAACTGAAAGAAATGAGCCAGATAGACTTACTAACAGGTCTGTATAACCGCTCATACTTCATGGATGCTCTTCATGAAAGCAAAGAAGGCGCCCTCAGCGACGACAGTAAAGCTGCTGTTTACTATTTAGCGATTGACCACTTCCACAGTGTCAAAGCGAATTTAGGTATCGGTGACGCCGACTTTGTATTACGAGACTTAGCCCAGATTCTTGAAACCAAGAAGAGCGACAAAGTCACCCTTGCCCGTTTAAGCGATGACGTGTTCGGCATGATCATCAATGACACCAACGACGCACAAGCAATGGATGTCGCAAATAGTCTTTGCAAAGAAGTCGAAGATCATTTGTTCGACGTAGAAGGCAAAACTGTTCAAGTCACATTGAGTATTGGTGTAACAATCATTAATGCCAACGCTCCAAACATTAAAGACATCTTGGGACGTGCGCAAACCGCGTCAGAAGGCGTTAGAAAGCTTGAAGGCAAAGCCAATGGTAACGGTGTATTGTTATTTGAACCTAAAGTAGAAAACCCTCTAGGTAATCACGACACCGCTGGCAGCTACATTGAGAAAGCGCTAGACGAAGACAAATTCATACTGCTCTTCCAACCAATTCAAAGCCTTCGCGGCGGAACGCACGAGCACTACGAAGCGTTTGTGCGCATGATTGATGATAAAGGCCAGGAAGTTTCACCTTACGAATTCCTACCACCTAATGGTCCATCAGAGGTTGCTGGCAAGATCGACAAATGGGTCATCCTACAAACCATCAAGCAACTTAGTGAGCACAGATCTCAGGGGCATGATACGCGCCTATTCATCAATTTAACGGCCGAGTCCTTGCAAGATCCTAACTTCATCTCTTGGTTAAATGTGGCATTAAAAGCAGCGCGCTTACCCGGCGACTCTTTGATTTTCCAAATCTCGGAAAACAATGCGATTACTTATCTAAAACAAGCAAAAGAGTTCGAAAAAGGATTAAACACCTTACATTGCAATTTATCCGTGAATCAATTTGGTCGTGCGATCAATCCATTCAATCTTCTCAAACACCTTACTCCGGAGTATGTGAAGCTTGAAGGGTCATTTACTGAAGAAATGCAGAAGAGTCCTGAAGGCAAAGAAGCAATGAAAGAAATGATCACTTCTCTGCAAGGCATGAATAAATTGACGGTTGTTCCATTGGTCGAGAGCGCTTCACTACTCGCAACCCTATGGCAAGCAGGCGTTAACTATATTCAGGGTTACTACCTACAAGCACCTAGCACAGAAATGAACTTCGACTTCAGCGAAGAATAATCAAAGCTTAAAAAAGTGACCGCTACTCCTTATTCCGTAGCGGTCTGCTTCATCCGCACTCTCTTCCATATAATCCGCTAATTCGTAATACACTTGTCGACTTATTAGAGCTTGTAAATTCCGGCGCACTGTAACCACAGGCAAAGCTTCACCCGCGCTATTCTCAAGCAAAGCTATCGGATGATCTGGCGACAACTCAAAGGTATCACCAACGTTTGTCGACAAAAGGACACGTTGATCTCGCCCTTCGCCACTTACCTCTGCAAGTCGTACAACGAACGGCAAACACTCAACTGTAATCTTCACCTTCTCAGCAGGCGTCACCAAATAGTAATCTTCTTCGTCGAGCAGAAGAATGCGAGAGAATAACTGAACAGTCGCCTCTCGCGTCATTTCATCACCGTTATACCACCAAGAGCCATCCCGTTTAATAACAATATTGAGCTCACTCTCACGCGATGGCGTCCACGTTTCTACTGGAGGAATTTTACCTTCGAGTGCAAGGAGGTCTTTTAACTCAGATGCGAAATTGGGAAGTATCTTCTGTGTAGTCATATCTAAAACTTTCTTAGTAGATTAGCGGAACTGGAGATCAGTACATTCTTGAACTATTGTTACAGACATCGAAGCTCGACGCCTAATCACTTATGACTGAAACCGCTATTTTATACGTTAGTCAGGCCTTAACCGACTTTACGGTTGAAGAATTAGAGGTCCTACAACAAATTTCTTATAGTAATAATTTAGTTCTAGAGATTTCAGGCTACCTATATTTTGAAAATCATAGGTTCTTTCAATATCTTGAAGGGGAAGACTCAGTTGTTCATCAAGCATTTGAACGTATTAAGAAAGATCCCAGACATAAGATTATTGGGGTGCTCGAGCAACAAGATATCGTGCGTAGATTTCCTGACTGGTCAATGAAGTGGCTTCAAAGCAGCATATTCGCCAATCTCAATTTAGAAAAACTGCTGATTGATCACCTATCTATTATGAGCAACTTTAAGAACGACGGACCAGACTTCTCTGGTTCAGCATTTCAAATAGTCGATACCTTATCTAAGCACCAGATACAGCTAAGCTAGCGCACACGCACTGCTATAAGCCGCGCTGCCACTCTTCACGTAGTTGAATTTTCTCAGGTGTATTAATTGCTGTATCAAGTTGCATTAACAACTTGGTTTTATCTCGTCCTAACTGCCCCTTTAAAGGCAAGTAATTCGATGCATGATCCGAACGGAATGTAGAATCTTCAAGTTCAAGGTGTGAGATAAACGTGTGCAGCTCTCTAAATAATTGTGTTTGGGTTAAGGGCTCCCAATCAACAAAACGCTCTCGATAACGCTCTTCTCCCATAGGAAAACTCACCACAAGCGTTGAAACATAATCAGGTTGTGCGGCATTGATCGCCTTAGCGGAATTCACAGCATGTTGTTGCGAATAACGTTGCCCGCCCAAGCCATTCAACACCATTACCGAAGACTTGATACCTGCCTGCTTAATCTTTTGCAAAGCGGATACAGAACTTTCAAAACTCTCGCCTTTATTCACCATATCGAGCACAAATTCATCACCAGACTCTAAACCAACGTAAAGCATTTCAAGCCCAAGTTCGCGCAATTCTATTAACTCTTCAACACTCTTCTTAGCCAAATTACGCGGTAAACAATAGGAGCTCACGCGCTCTAAATTTAGGAAAGAGTCTTTCAAGTTTTCAAGCACCGACTTCAAACGCCGCGTTGGCAAAATCATCGCATCACCATCCGCTAAGAAGACGCGCTTAGTCTGAGGAACTTGTGCGGCGACTTTAGCAATGTCAGCTTGAACTTCTTCATCTTTGCGTGCGCGAAACTTCTTTTGCTCTTGGGTATACATTTCGCAGAAGGTGCATTTATTCCAAGAACAGCCATTAGTAAGTGGCAAAATAAATGAATAAGCCTCGCTTGGTGGACGAAACACCGGCTCGATATAGTCAATCGGGTAGAAATTCATAACTCTAGTAAAAAGTTTGTTCGTTAAACGGGGACGATATCACACATGCCAGAGGCGATCACTTCACCACGTAAGTGCACTAACTCGCTTGTTTGAAAAGGATAGCTAGTGTAGGGGTGCCCTTCTGTTAAGAGGCTGACTAGCTCTCCAAGCAATGGCATATGCGCCACAATCAGCAAGGTTTGATCATCGCGTAATAAATTTAGCTTTCTTGTCGCACGCTCAGGGTCAGAATCAGGACGAAGAAACGTCTGCTCTTCGACGATAAGACTATATTCTGATGAAAATAATTGCGCTGTCTGTTGTGCTCGCATCAAGTCACTACACCAGATGTCGCTTACAGACATATTCATCTTAGATAGGCGAAGAATAGTTTCTTTTGTCTTTGCAATGCCGGCATCGGTCAATGGACGTTGTCGATCACTTGGCGCATCAAAAGATGCTTCACCGTGACGGCACAAAAACAAATCAATCATTCGTACTATCTCGCTTGCTCTCGGGTTCTGGCCAGTCAGCGAAAGGGAACGGCTTTTCGTCTGAGGAGAAACTGATAAATTCAGAGATTTGCTTTAAATACACACCCAGTCGCGCACCAAAATCCTTAAGCGTTTCACTTGGTTCGCCGACTGTCACACTCAAAATACTCTGAATTAAAGCGATCACCGCAATGACGATCTCAGAAAAGCTGAAAACAACACAAAACAATAAAACATACGCGATACGCATTAAATTTCATCCTTCGGTAAAGTATATTCAACATCTGTATTACGCTCAGCGAGCATCAATCCTTTTACAACCATTGAGATCGGCTGCTGCTCATACATAACCTTATATAAGCCCTGCACGAGCGGCATGTAAATATCATGTTCATCCGCATAGCGTTTTACCTGCTTAAGCGTGTTCACACCCTCAGCGACCTCACCCAAGCTTTCGATTGCTTGCTCGAGGTTTTTCCCTTCGCCAAAGGCAAAGCCCACTCGGTAATTTCGGCTCAATGGAGAACAACACGTTGCGATTAAGTCACCCACGCCAGATAAACCTAGAAAAGTCATCGGATTCGCGCCCTGACGCTCAGCAAAACGTCCCATCTCAGCAATGGAACGTGTTAGCAGCATAGCAATCGTGTTCTCACCTAATTTCTTAGCCGCAGCAATGCCAGCAATAATCGCGTAGATATTTTTGAGAGCACCGCCAAGCTCTACCCCGTACACATCGGCACTCGCATACACTCGAAAGTATTCGCAGCTAAGCGCTTCTTGCACAATACGGCGCAAATCAGAATCTTCACTCGCAATTACAGTAGCGGTAATTTCATGTTTCGCAATTTCTTTTGCGAGATTAGGCCCACCCATGACACCAACACGATTGTTTGGCAATTCAGAGCGAAGAATATCGCTCATCAGATTTAGTGTGCCAGGTTCAATGCCTTTAGTCGTACTAACAACCATCTGTCCTTCAGAAATGAAGCCTGAAACTTGCTCCACAACCATACGAAATGACTTACTAGGGATAGCAAAAAAGATAACATTCGCGCCATCGACCGCAGTCTGAAGATCGCTACTGACGGATAAGTTTTCGTGAAGTACTAAATCTGGCAAGTATCGTTGGTTGATACCCGTTTGTTGAATCTCTTGAACGGCGTCTTCATTGCGCATCCAAAGAGCAACGTCATATCCATTCTCAGCAGCAATATTTGCAATGACGGTGCCGAAGCTCCCACCACCAAGAACGGCAATGCGTTTGCAATCGCTCATTTAAAAATCTCTTGAATAACTTACAGGGCTAGCCTGCTTTAAAGGTCACAACGTCGTTGCCTTCTAGTGCATCAACAAGGTCACGAAACTTCGTACAATTGCTCTCGTTAATGTCCATCAAGACTTTATGCGCTTTTAAAACCGTCTGGCGCATTTCTTCTTCTTGAAGAGGGCTTTGTGGCATTTCTAACAGTTCTGACTCATTTTCAATCGGTTCACGCGTAATCAAGAAAACGCTGTCAAAACCCATTGACTCGATAACTCGGGTGACGTCTGGATTGGTAGAAACAATAGAGGGTAAAAAGTGGGACTTTTCTTTTGCTTTTACAGCAAGCTTGGCCAGCATGCCTAGTGTAGTGCTATCAAGATGTATGGTTTCAGTGAGATCGACAATGAGACTCCGAAAATTGAGATTTTCAGAAATCGTATCAATCGCCACATCAATGGTCGAGCACGCATTTAAGCGGACTTCACCCACCAACTTTAATACATATACACCGCTACAATCGGCTTGTAACACTCTACATTCGGACATCGCTAACTAACTCTTGATAATGCAAGCAACACCCTACCATCCGCTACGACGCATCCTTATCGCAGACCGTTAACACGGCAATATCGTCCGGTAGATCATCGATATCATCCAATCCAACCGATGTCAGTAATGATTCTATCCCTCCTCGCTCACGAGAAACAACATCTAAAAGTAACTTTTCTTTCTCTTTTAGTGTATCACTCGGCAAAACTTCTAATATCCCATCTGAAAAAACAGTGATTTTAAAGTCTTGTGGCAAAGGGCATACAACCCGCTCAAACTCTGGATCAGGAAATAAACCAACCGCGACACCTTTTGCATTTAAGTACTCCGCACCAGACGGACTACTCAGTATCGGCAGGGGGAAATGCCCGCCAATGGCATAGGTTAGGCTGCGATCACTATGATCAACAATACCTACAAATACGGTTAAGTGCTTTCCTAGATCCGACACAATCAATTCCTGATTGAGTCTTTTCAAAAACTTCACTGGACAGCTTAGCTCATCACTTGAGTTTCGGCGTAAATTTCTCAGTAATCGTGCTGATAGATTTTTTAAGAGAACCGTGACGAACGCAGACGAGGCTCCGTGCCCAGATACATCTGCAAAATAGAACAAGGACTTTGTATCGTCGATACGAAAGTAATCTAGAAAATCACCACTTAAGTACAAAGACGGACGAACAATATGATCAAAATGGAAATCGTTAATGATTTTATCTGGCTGAGGAAGCATCTTGAGCTGAACCTGCAAGCCGGCTTTTTGATCTGTTCGTAACTCGTGAATACCTTCGCGAAGCTTGCGATTTCGTTCCTCGAGCTCTGATCGCAGTCGTTTATTCAACTTACTGAGACGGATTTGATCCAGTGTTTTATGAATCACTGAGTCTAAACGCTCAAAGTCTTTCACTGGCTTAAGTATGAAATCCCCTGCCCCACCTCTGAGACAAGCTACAACATCACCCGCCGACTCAACTTCAGACACAATGATCAACGATATTTCTTTCTTATCACTTTCGAAGAATGGCAATAGCGGGATTTGTTCGGAGGGAACATCTGCAAAAATCAGGTCGGGCGCTTCAGGAAGAGCTAGTAGATGCGCCGTTTCGACATTAGAAGCCGCTTGGACAAAATACCCTTTTCCAGTGAGATAACTCACTAGATTCTCACGATCAACAGGGTTGGAATCGATCACTAAAATTTGATCTGAGCTTGGACTCATAACTGCGCAATATTCATTGTTCTTTTATGCAGTATAGGCGAGCAAACGCGTTGGTAAAGCCTTATGCAAATATTGCCCGTTTTCATCAAGATTTCTCGCTATACTAACTTTAGGATCAAAAAGAAAACTATCGATAAGGAAACACTTTGCAGCTGCGTATTAACGATTTATTGGGCAACTACCATAAATTAATTATGGACCCTGTCCATGGCGGTATTCCTGTTTCACGGCTTGAGGTTGCCATCATTGATCACCCTTTGTTTCAGCGCCTGCGTTTTATTTGTCAAAACGATATTTTGTCTCTTGTGTTTCCCGGAGCGACCCATTCACGCTTTCTCCATAGCGTAGGAGCCATGCATGTCGGCGGACGTATGTTTATGGCAATGGTCGAAAATGGACTAAAAACATTTGGCAGCAATGCTAGTGTTTCCGCCGAGACATTAGAAGCGATTAGTTATTTCCATAGAATAGTACGCTGTGCATGTTTACTACACGATAGTGGACATAGCAGCTTTTCTCATCAATTCAGTCGAACACCGACTATTCAAAATATCTTAAGCACACCTGGTATTTTCGAGCAATTATGGTCTGGAGAAGACAGCACACAGTTCTATGCTGAACAGCCTAGCGCTTTAGAGCATGAACATTATTCTGTTCGCGTAGCGCATCATATTTTGCAACAAGGGCAAGATGCCACTGAAGATATTGCCCCCCAAGATATCATTGCGCTAATGGAAACAAGCGCCACACACGCAACTGAGAAATTCTCGCATCACGCGAAGGCTATGTGGCCTTTAGTCATAGGTAACCAACAATCACAGCCACCAGAAGACTTTCCTGAACTTTTCCGCTCATTGCTTTCAAATATCGTCTCTGGGGAACTTGATGCTGACCGCGCCGATTATATGCTGCGCGACGGTTTTCACTCATCCGTCACGATTGGCAGCTTTAACCTTGATCACCTATTGAGCAATCTAAAATTTGGACGATGCAGCCAAACCGGGTGGGTTGGCATCGGCATAGCCGCCAAAGGTTTAAGTTCTTTAGAAGACTTCGTGTACAGTCGACATCAAATGTATCGACAAGTGTACGCACATAAAACGGCGCAAGGCTTTGATCTTCTGCTTCGCGCAGCAATCGAAGAAGTGATGAAAAACTCTGAAGTCAGTACCTTCATTCAACAGTGCCTATCGGATTTAGAATACTTTCAGCACCTGAGTGATAGTTATTTCTGGGAAGCATTTCGACGCTATAGTTTTAGAAACAAAAACTCATATAGCTATTGCATTCTCAACCGAATCAAAATGCCGCATTTATCGACCAAGTCGAACTTATCAGATGCGGAACTGCCTTCTTACATCAAACTCATCGCACAAGAGCATGCGATTGGCGAAGATGATGTAATCACAGCGAAACTTACTGCCCGCTTTACCAAGATCGACGACAGCTATACCGCGATGAAAGTACTCGAGGATAGTGAAGCCCATGAGCTAATGTTCAAGCGCATCAGCAAAACCACGCAATTCTTTGATCAATTTAAAGATGATCAAATTACGCACTTTTATATTGACCCTACACGGGTCAAAGCGTGACTATATGTGGAAAGGTTGAGTCTGCTTAAACACCTATGAAAACGCGCGATAGAATTCTTCACACAAGCCTTCGGTTATTTAACGAGATGGGCGAACCGAGCGTCACTACCTTATTGATCGCTGACGAGCTCGATATTAGCCCGGGCAACTTGTACTACCACTTCAAAAGTAAAACAGACATTTTAGAAGAGCTGTTTCAACAATTTGAAGAATGCATGTATAGCATTCTCATTGTTCCAGAATCAGAAATGGATATTGAAGATCTCTGGTTTTACCTCCATCTGATCTTCGAAAATATCGCGAAGTTTCAGTTCCTGTACAAAGACCTCGTCACCATCATGGCGAAATATCCACAATTCGAAAAGCGCTTTCAGAAGATCTTAAACACAAAACGTAAAGCCAGTATTTCTGTACTTGAAAACGCACGGAAGAATGAGCGATTACATGCGTCAACAGATGAAATAGAAGCACTCACTGAGCAAATCATTCTCACAACTACATTCTGGTTAAGCTATTCCTCAGTAAGAGAAGGCCAAGTCGCAGATGATGCCCTTGCGAGAGGCGTTTACCAAGTCATGTCAGTTGTCGCGCCTTTCCTCGAGCCAGAGCGAAGAGCAATGATCAACGGACTGAAAGACGCTTATCTATAAGTTATCGACAGAAATGCCTACCAATACCAGTTCATCACGATATCACCGCCGACTTCATAGCCATGACTTGATCGAGTGTATGCGCCAGCAAGGCTTAATAACCAATCTTCTTGAAACTCATGATCAACACCTAGCGCAAAAGTGAGCGAGTGCGGGCCCCGATTTTGTCCCACAAAACTCTGGGTATTGCTGGGATCAAAATTAAACGAAGCGCTACGCTATTGCTATCAGCTTGCACATCATAGTCGTAACGAAGTTCCGTACGCATATGGGTTGAGTCAAACTCATTCAGTGCTCGAGATGCCTCCATACCAAGACTAATAACCCCTGAACTAACAATCGCTCGATCAATGGTCATTCCAAGGTTTGGTGCATTCGTTTCGGAGAATTCGTCCTGATCAGCGCGCAAATACGCCAAGCCAATGTATGCGCTGCTATCGACTTGCTCAAGCCAACTTGTATCGTAACGGGCACGCAAACCAAGGTAATTTAACTGAGAATCGTACTCGGCTTCAGCCGTTTCACTGATCGAGCCAAGGGTGGTGCTACGTGATGATTCGGTGGTCAACCAAGCATGACCCAAACCCCCAGATCAGATCCCAACGATCATTCAAACGGTATCCACCATACAAGCCTAAGTGGTAGGCGTCCGAATCAAAGCTCACGTTAGCTTGGTCATGTTCCGTCATGCTCTCGTTGGATAATCCAAAGAATAATCCAAGTTCATAATCATCATGATGGATAAAACTATTCCCAAAGGTATAGCTTGTTAGGTAGTAATCAAAATTACCTAAGTCGCCCTGCCCATCAACCTTGCCATCGATGTAATTAATATTGGCCCAAACACCACTAGGGTGTGAGTAACTGCTTCCGAAGAAAAATGAACCATAGCTCTGAAGATCTACCTCGGTGTCGCGCGCAAGCGTATTCACGCCCAATACCGTATTCAGCATATTGTCGGCTTGCTCAATTTGCACCGTCATCTGCGATGAAATTGGCTCAGGGTGAATACTAGAGAAACTTGGAGCAGCTTGAGAGTTTGTCGTTGTTTGAACCGCGTTAAAGACATTTTGCTGAGCTTGCTGCTGGGCAGGCGTTTGCACGGGCGGTTGAGGGTTACCCGGCGTGCTAGGTGGAGGTGTTGGTTGCGTCGCGACTGTTGGTAATAAATTCGTCACCGATTGTCGATTCCTATGCGCTCTAGCACCAGGGTGCTTTTTCAAACTAACCGGCAGCTGCTCTTCGGCGTAGATGGTTAGATCGGATTTGCCATTGGTGTTGTCGTCAGCAATAAAGAAGTCTATCAATACCGGAACATTTGGTCCTTCCTCCAAGACCACATCATTCTCAATGGTTTGACCCTGCATGACGATATTGCCTGTCGCACCGCTTTTTGCCTCTATCACACGGAACGACTTTCGGTGAAGTTGCGCAGCGGTTGAGTTGTCAGCCACATCAACACGGATAGATTTCATGAGCGTAAGATCAACGCCGCCAGCACCATAAATTATTTTATCGTTTACAGGTGTTGTTCCTCCGGTTGGACCAGTATCAACATCGTAGTAGCCACCATCAAACAAACCTGAATCAATAGCAGCTTGAGAGTTTGTAACTAAACCATTCACAAAACGAACTTGGTTGTCGGTTGTAAGCGTTCCATACGGATCAGACGCAGTGCCCAAATCTAGTACACCAAGTGTTGGAGTTAAGTTAGAGTCACCTTGGATATCTATTCTATCTCCAGTACCACCAATCGTGCCTGAACCAGACAAGCGCCCTTAGACAGTTACGGCAGTATCTACGCTGTTCAAAGAAATATTAATGACGGCCCTAAAACTAACTCGGCGGTCTCGCCGACAACAAAATCACCATTATCAATATTGATAGTCGCGTCGTTCCCCGTAATTTGACCAAATGCCCCAATCACTCCGCGATTATCAACATTGATCGAACCACCTTGAAGTCTTAAGTCTGAGCCAGTCAGCATACGCAAAGAGGCTCTATCCTAGTTAATCGTCAAATTAGGGGGTCAATAAAAGCGTCTCTGCGCGAATTTGATTGAGGTGTGTCGCGTTTAAAATAGTGGGGCTACTTGTATCTTTGGTCTGAATCACTTCCGCTCTTAGATAACCAACAGAGCGATCACACGTTACCGTGTTGTGTCTTCCCGACAAAACCAAACGCCTCGTTTCCAGGTTATCGCTCACTAAATTTACAGTCGTGTCGTTCAGATTTGCGGTGGTGGGTAAAAAAGAGATCGCGCCACCCTCATATGCAAGCGTCGCTCCATCTGCGTTCAAGGTATCGACAGTAACGATCGTCTCAGAAGTTCTGAAGCCAAGTGTTGAGCCAGGATCCAAGGTCAAGACAGAGTGCGAGCCAAAGTCCAAAACCGATTCATGGAACTGTAAGGTCGCGCCCGCTTCAACATTCAGACGATTTTGCCCAGTGAAACTTAATGCACGTCTTGCCGCACCAGCACCAAAAAACTCAAACGCGGTTCCGTTTTTGATATTCCAATCAATGTCCGCAGGGATAGTCGTCCCAGCCATTCCTTTCAACTGATTTGAACCAGTTTCGCTCGTCACGGTAAGCTTCGTACCATTTTGAAAGATTGGTTCTCGGGTATGCCAGTAAACCTTACTATCCTTGAAAGTGAGCGTATTGCTGAGTTGATCGAATTTGAAAATTACATTCGCCTCCAAATCAACATTGTCTAATGTGAGCTTACTCGTCGTAATTGTTTTTCGGAGATTGTCTTCCTGATAAGGCTTGGCACTGCCAATACCACCAACAGAGAAAATTTCTAGTACTCTCTGGCCGGTCCCCTCACCTTTAATCGTGAGGTCGTTCCAAAATTGATCGAGCCCTGGAGGACGAACATCCCCTTCCACACATATTGTGATTTCGAGTATATTTAAGGATCACAGAATCTGGCTGCACTGGGTTAGGATCAGCTCGCGTAGGATAAACGATGCATTCCCCTGAAACTTAGGTAATCAGACTTCTATTAGTCACCTCGCAAGGCGCGGACTACACTTGATTGATGAAAACAATCTGAGCAATAGCAAGAAAAAGCGCAGAGCGTTTAAAGTGACGGACATTATTCTTAGACATCAAAACACCTCCTGTTATTCGCTTTAATATAGCCCAAGAAAAGAGGAATGATTAGTAATTAATCTCTTATTAAAATTGGCTCTTGCTCGAGCTCAATACCATATAGGTCTTTGATCTTATCCTCCACATAGGAGGCTAGTCGAATGATATCTTGTTGCTGCGCACCACCCTGATTGGTCAAGACCAGCGCTTGTTTATCATGCACGGAGGCATTGCCTTGCACATATCCTTTTAAGCCAGCATTTTCTATCAGCCAGCCTGCTGCCAGCTTCATAGAACCTTCGCCAGTAGGGTAACAAACTAAGCTTGGAAAGCGTTGCTTTAGCGCCTCACACGTAGATCTCGAAATCACTGGATTCTTGAAAAAACTACCGGTATTCGGAATAACTTTAGGATCCGGAAGTTTCGCAGATCTGACCCCAATAACGGTGTCTCGCACTTTGGATAAACTTAGGTTTGCCTCATGCGAGAGAGTTTTAAGCTCACCATACTCCAGTACAAACTGCGCTTTGCGCGCCAATCTTAAAACTACTTCGCTAATCACATAACGTCCGCACTCACGTTTGAAAATGCTATCGCGATAGCCGAAGCAACAACGTTCATTAGATAGATCAACGAACACTCTTTGCACTCGATCAAAGGCTCGTACACTCTTTAGAACATCTTTAAGCTCTACGCCATATGCCCCAATGTTTTGCACGGGTGCAGCACCAACACTACCAGGAATCAAAGAAAGGTTTTCTAAACCGTAGTAACTGTTTTCAACAGCCCATGCGACAAGCTCATCCCAAACAACCGATGCGCCAACTTTTACCACTACATGATCAAGGTCTCGTGCGATACATTCTAGAGTGTGATTAACAACTTGAACGACAGGACGTTGAATAACAGGAGGAAGCACCACATTACTTCCACCACCGAGAATCAATACATCCTCTGGATGCGCGTAAAAAAAGTCACTGATCACTTGTTCTGAACTTAACTCAAAAAATTGCTCAGCGACACAAGGCAACGCCATCGTATTCGAGGAGGACAGATCTTTTCTAAGTGGCTCAAGAGACATAAGAAATAAGACTAGCTATAGGCGACTTTGTATTTCATCGAGCAATCCATCGCAGGCAGATTCAACAAGATCCAATACATGCTCGAAACCTTGTTCGCCGCCGTAGTATGGATCGGGCACTTCTTGCTCGGAGAAAGCCCCATAACTCAAAAACAAAACCGGCTGCGTTCGTGCTCCAGCAGGTATGATACTTTGAAGGTCTTTCAGATTTGCGTTATCCATCGCAAGAACATAGTCAAAGGTATCAAAATCATCAGGACTAACCTGCCGTGCTCTTAGATGCGACAACTCATAACCGCGCTTTGCAGCATGTTGCGAAGCACGAGGATCGGGGCTTTCTCCAACATGCCACGCTCCAGTGCCACATGAATCGGTATACACCTGAGAAGCCAAACCTCTTTCGCGAACCTTTTCTTCAAACACACCATGTGCAGTGGGAGAGCGACAAATATTACCTAAGCAAACGAATAAGACTTTCATCGTTATCGGTTCTCGAAATGCGCACGAACTCGGTCTAAGTCTTCTTGCGTATCGACACCTGCTGGGGGAGTTTGCTTGGCAAGCTCGATATGAATTTTGACGCCATTACTCAAGGCCCTAAGCTGCTCAAGTTTTTCCACTTTCTCAGTCATACTCGGTACCCATTGAACATATTGCTTCAAGAAGCCAGCTCGGTAAGCATACATTCCAATATGACGAAAATACTCAGCTGTCGAAGATAAGCGCGGCGGTTTTTCGCTCAATGCATCGCGCGCATAAGGAATCGGTGCGCGACTAAAATAAGACGCGAAACCATGTTCATCAAATACAACCTTTACTGCATTCGGATTCAATACCGTATCTAAATCTAGAATTCTCTCGCAAAGCGTTGCAATACCAGCCTCAGGATGTGCACTCAAATTCTGAGCAACTTGCTCAATGAGTGCTGCAGGAATCAACGGTTCATCGCCCTGAACATTGACGATTATTTCATCATCATCCATATCAAGTTCACGAACAACTTCTTCCAAGCGGTCCGTACCAGATGGATGATCAGGAGATGTCATCACCACATCTGCGCCGAAGTCTAAGCAGGCTCCTTCGATATCCGTATTATCAGTTGCAACGATAATGCGCTGCGCACCTAGATCTTTCACTTGCTCGTAAACGTGTCGAATCATTGGTTTGCCCGCGATATCTATAAGAGGCTTTCCAGGAAGTCGTTGCGAAGCAAAGCGCGCGGGGATAATCACGGAATAAGGTTGCATCGGATTTCCAGATTAGTCTTTGCTTAGTTTTTCATCTGTCGTGAGAGTGCGGGCTTCGTTCTCAAGCATCACAGGAATGCCATCGCGAATAGGAAAAGCTAAGCCATCCGCTTTGCAGATGAGCTCTGACGCATCACGGTCATATTTTAGTTCGCCTTTACAAATTGGGCATGCGAGGATCGCCAGAAGTTTTTTATCCAAAACTAAGTTCCTAATCGAATATCTAAATTAATGTATGGTGCGCAAGCGGCCAGAAAGTTTGAGCTGATTGTAAAGCTTATCAGTGAGTTTGTCTTGGAGCTCCGGACTTACACGCAGAAACCACGCATCTTGAATACCTAAATCTCTACATTTCGCTGCGTCTTTTTCAGTCATCACTACCACCCCATTGATCGAAGAAAAGTCTTCATTACTGTAGGCATAGTGATCTGGCTTTGCAGTGTTCTTTGTTGTCAGACCAAGAGAGGCTAGCAAAAAGAAAAAACGCTGAGGATTGCCAATTGCTGCTACGGCACTGATAGGCTGCGATGAATATTTTTCAACAAATGCTGCGACCTCCAAACATTCAGAACCGTCCAAACGCACGAACTCTTTCGGCAATAAAGTCATTGCACTTGTCGAAACCGAACGAGGTAATTTTATAGATGAATCTAACTCACCATTGATGACAACCGCATCCATATCAGCCAAACGGTTAACAGGCTCACGCAAAGGGCCAACGGGTAACACCCAGCCATTGCCAAAGCCACGCTGTCCATCGATAACGCAGAGTTCAAGATCTCGATACATGGCATGATGTTGCAGACCATCATCTGCAATCACTAAATCCACACCTAAATCTTCTAATGCTTTAACTGCCAATGCGCGTTGCGGAGATAAGGCAATATCACACGCCAATAATCGTTTGAGCATAAGTGGCTCATCACCTACTTCATTTGCTGAACTATCAGCATGCACAAGACGCACTTCATTTTTTGGAATAGAGACACCATAGCCGCGGCTCACAACGCCAACACGATACCCGCGTTGCTCAAAGTCGCGCACCAACAAACTCACCAGCGGAGACTTACCCGTGCCACCCGCCGTTAAATTACCTACAACAATCACTGGAACCTTAGATTTAGGAGGTGAACTTGAAAGCAGTCCAGATATTCGAATGACAAGCCAATAAAGAATCGAAAAAGGCGCAAGCAGATAAATCCAAAGCTTGTTTGAGTACCAAGCTTTGGTAATCACTTGCTCAATATTAGAGTGGTCGTTCACGCTTATCGCCTAATCCCTTGAGCTTAGTGATCGTCAGAAAGTGCCATGTTATAGAGTTTTGCGTATTCCCCATCTTTCTCTAACAACTCAGCATGCGCACCTTGCTCAACAATATGCCCTTCGTCCATCACGACGATAATATCTGCATTTTCAATCGTTGAGAGACGATGTGCGATAACTAAAGTAGTGCGCCCTTTCATAAGCTCATCCAACTCACGCTGAATCACTTTTTCTGATTCGTTATCGAGTGCAGACGTCGCTTCATCGAGAATCAATAAAGGCGCATCTTTTAAAAGGGCGCGAGCGATCGCCAAACGTTGACGTTGGCCGCCAGAGAGAGAGACGCCATTGTCGCCAATCTCAGTATCAAAACCGTTTTCTTTATCGTTGATAAATTCAAGCGCGTTAGCTTTCTCCGCGACTGAAGCCAGTGTCTCAGCATCGGCGCCATTTAGAGTGCCGTAGGCGATATTATTGGCGATCGTGTCATTAAATAATGTCACATGTTGCGTCACGAGCGAGATTTGGTCACGCAAAGAACGCAACGTGAAATCCGTAAGAGGAACACCATCGAGCTCGATGGAACCAGAGCTTGGTTCATAAAAGCGTGGTAACAAGTTTGCGACGGTAGACTTACCACTACCTGAGCGACCGACCAAGGCAACTGTCTGACCCGGTGCTACGCGCAGATTAAAGCCTTTGAGTACATCATTATCGCTTGTCGGATAACGAAAACGGACATCCTTAAAAACTAGCTCGCCTTGAACTTTCTCAAGAGTGCGCTCACCTTCATCTTTCTCAGGCTCGGAATCCATGATAGTAAACAAGTCACGCGACGCAGCGAGACCACGCTGAATTTTCTCATTCACTTGAGTCAACTGACGAATCGGCTTAGCCATAGTGGATGCCGCTGTGATGATCACGACAAATTGCGCAGCAGTCATATCACCAATGACATCGGGAGCAAGTGCCAACCAAATTAAAATCGCAATAGATAAAGCGACTAAAAGCTGGATAACCGGTGTGCTGATCATCTTGGTAAATTCAAGCTTTAGGCTCTGTATTAGGTTGTACTCACTCGAGCCTTGAAAGCGCTCTTGCTCATACTTCTCGCCACCAAATATTCGAACAACCTTATAGCCCGTAACAATCTCAGAAGTTACATGTGTAACATCGCCAACTGAGCCCATAATGCGCTTACTCAGTTTTCGAAAACGCTTGCTGACGTAACTAATCACAAACCCAATAATTGGACCAAGGCTGAGGAAGATTAAGGTCAATTTCCAGTTCGAGGTAAGCATCACACCAAGGAGGAATAGAACAGTTAAGCCCTCTCGAACAGTCACTGTAATAGCATCCGTCGCGGCCGAGGAGACCTGCTCTACATTAAAGGTGATACGCGAAATCAGATGGCCAGAAGAATTGCTATCAAAAAATGAAGTTGGCAACTTCAAGTAACTATCGAAGATCTCAAGGCGCATTTTATGAACGATATTACGGCCAACATAGGCGATATAATATCCTCCTAAAAAGCCACCTACGCCACGCATGGCAAAGAGAAGCAATATAACTGCTGGCAGTAGAAGTCTCCCTTCAGGAGTCGGAGACTCAATAGTCTCAATCACAAATTCTAGCGCTTTAACCATTGCGGCACTGGCACCGGCATAAACAAAGTTGCCGATCACACTCAGTGCAAAGAAAAATTTGAGAGGTTTGAGATATACCAATAAACGGCGATAAAGCTGCCAGTTGGAATCTTCATTTTGCGGTAACGCTTTCGCGTCTTTTGTCATTACAATTTGCTCGCGTAAACAAAGCTCTAGCTTAGGCTAGAGCTTTTTTAGTTTTTCGACTGTGCTCGTTGTGTCGTGATACTAAGCTGAACAAATCCAAGTTGACCTGCAACATCCATCACACGAACCACAAACTCGTGATCAGTTTTGGAATCTGCTGTAATAATGAAAGGAATCTTGGTGTTTCCATTCGAGATTTTCTCGACGGCTTTCTTCAAGGTATCTTCCTGATTGTTGATGAGTGCGCGCTCATTAACCGAGAACTCACCTTCAGCATTGATGATCACTTCTATTTCTTCAGCCAATGGTTTAGCAGGATCTGCGCTCGACTGCGGCAAATCAATCTCCAAGTGGCTTTCTTTGGTAAAAGTGGTCGATACCATGAAAAAAATCAACAACAAAAACACCACGTCAATCAGCGGTGTTAAGTTGACTGATACTTCTTCAGAAGCTTGGCGCTTGAAATTCAAGGTTGTTTTTCCTCTGCACGCGTCGGCTCACGCTCACCGTGAACAATCTCTACAAGGCGCAATGCGTCTTGTTCCATGTCTATCACAATTTCGTCAACACGTCGTAGGAAATAACGGTGGAAGATCAATGCTGGAATAGCGACAGTCAAACCGGCTGCCGTCGTAATCAGTGCTTCCGAAATACCACCTGCAAGCGCTGCAGCGTTACCAGCACCCTCTAATTGTAATTGAGCAAAAACCTTGATCATACCGATAACGGTTCCTAACAAACCAAGTAGGGGCGTGATCACAGCTACAGTACCAAGACCCGTTAAGAAACGTTCCATTTCATGCACGACATGGCTCGCTTCTTCTTGAATGCTTTCTTTCATGACTTCGCGGCCATGTTTCGCATTCACTAGACCCGCAGCTAAAATTCGGCCGATCGGCGCAGCTTCTTTCAATTCACGAAGCTTTTTAGAGTCTAATTCTTTGCGTTTAATCCAGCCCCACAAATCATTAACAAGCGCTTTCGGAGCGAGGCGATTAGCACGTAAAGTCCAGAATCGTTCAATAATAATTGCTAAGGCTAAAACAGAACAAAGCAATAGCGGGAACATAATAATCCCACCGGGCTTTAATAGATCTAACACAGAGGTTCTCCTAAGAAGCGAGGCCGCTTTAATTTTTTTATAACAGCAACAGTGCCGAATGTCGGTACTTTATCATAAACCCAGTGTTTGAGAAGTCTGCCCCCCTATTCAATTGGTTACGTTTCAGAAATCTGTGAATTAAGGTAGGAGCCAATAGTTATTTGCATCACTTCTTGTCCTTGTAACACTAAGTCCTCGATCAGTGACATCGAAAAAAATGGCTCCGCTTTCATAAGTAATCAAGGGATTTGCTGCGTGAGAATTTATCCTTTCCAATACGCTCGCATGCGGATGATTAAATCGGTTTGCATAGCCAGCAGAAAAAACGACATATCCAGGTTGAACATGCTTCAAGAAAGCATGATTGCTCGCCTTAAATGCACCGTGATGCCCCGCAATAAGAACGTCTGCATCTAGAAGATCTATTTTATTGTTTTCGTAGTAGTGACGAACAAAATCAAACTCTTCTTCACCTTCTATATCCCCCATTAACAAAAACGACGTATCGTAGAAAGTCACCTTGAGAACACAAGAGCGCGCGTTGCTATTTTTTGACAAACCAGATACATCGAGGGGCCAAAGCACTTCGACACTAATATTAGAAGCGCCCCACGTTTGCCCGACAAGACAACTCTCTGTGTTTGTCTTAGTTTTGAGTCTATCAGGCTCACCACTTACGATTTCTCGCGGCCTTAAGGTCTTCACACCCCAGTCGCTATCGCCGGCATGATCTGCATCTCCATGACTTATCACTAATAAATCGAGTTCGTTTAAACCATACTTGATGAAATACGGTCGAAGCACATGCCGAGCCGACGAGTAACGTTCATAACTAGGCCCCGTGTCATACACTATTGTGAGGCTAGGTGATTGCATGACAATGGAAAGTCCCTGACCAACATCAAGCACCGAGAGACGATATCGTTCCAACAATTTAGATTTTTCGGGCTCGTTCTCCGAGAATAAAAACAGATATAAAAACAGCAAAAGACTGCCGCCCAGCCACTTAGATACTCCGATCAACACAACCGACATTATCAGCAACAAAATAAACAAACATTGCATTATTGGATGCTGCAGTTTTAGTCCTGAGCTTTGCGAAAGCTGTTCTCCTGAAGCAAGAAAAGCGAGCAGAAAGTCCAAAATCACATCCACAATAAAGAAGCCATGATTTGCCAAGTCGTAAAAAAACACACTTAGCAGACTTAAAATTAAGACCGAAGGAAGCACAACTAAGGACACCCATGGGATCGCTATTAAATTCCCCGCTAAGCTAAATAAGGAGTTCGACAACCCAAAATTCATCTGCGCAAGCCAGACAAATAAGAACAAGATAATTTGAACAACACAAAGCTGAAGCAAGCTAGGCAGCGTAACCAGTCGCGGAATGAATGAATAGATGAACAACAACGCCGCCACGGCACCAAATGAAAACCAAAACCCCGCACTGAGTGGAGATAATGGGTCAAGCGCTAACACCACGAACAAAGCAAGCATCCATGCTTGAAAGGTATTCGCTGGAATGCGACCAAGAATGACTAGCATACCTATTAAGACCATCACGTAAGCGCGCTGTGCAGACGGCGACAAACCAACTAAAGCGATGTAAAATAACCCCATTATGGCCACGATAGGTAAAGCAAACCGAGCCAAATTAAGTCGCAACATTATGGCGAGCAAACCAAAGCATACTAAGCCGACATGTAGACCGGAGATCGCCATAAGATGCTGCGTCCCGCTGTCTTGCAGTGCCTGATTTTCGTCGATTGATATGTCGGCACGATGCCCTAGAACAAGCGCAATAACCAAACCTTTATGTTCATAACCATCTAAAAGTTGCGCCAAATGCTCATAGATCCGCAACCTTAACTGAGTCAAGCGGCCTGACTTCCACTCGGTCGAATGACAATCGCGCTCGACAACGCGATTTACCTTTGCAAAGCCAACAACGCGCTCATAAAACAAATGCCTTTCATAACTCCCAACCCAAGGGTTATAGCTAAACTTTGGGGATTTCAGCGTTACTTGAATCGAAGAGCACTGCGTATTTAATAGATTAGAAAAGTCATAGCTCGCTGAGACATAGAATTTGCCGGTATCAGAACAGTAGGGAATAGAGAAACCATATTGGCTATAGCGAGGCAGGCCGCAGAGATATCCCTGCAACAGCACCTCATTCCCAGTTTCGTTCACGGATACACGTTGAGCCGAATGTTGAGCCACTTCGTACTGCGCATAGGTATAAGCAACACAACACGCAATGGCCGAAACGAGACTCAGCACAATTAAGCGACGATTGGTTAAATCAGAGTGAGTATGACAAGCGTGACGAATGACACAGAGTGCTACAAACAGAAACGTAAAAAATATTAACGCATTAAAAATAGGTACACTAAAATGCACCAGCATCGCGCCAACACAAAAGGCGGATAAAATTAGATACATTGTCTCTTCCGTGAGATAAGATGCCCGCGCGATCCATGTGCGGTTTTACAAGCCATGCGAATATCAGGTTTAGACGCTCGCTGACAAGAATTACATCATGCCAAAAGATTTACTAAAAAAGTATCTCCCTAATCCAGATACCATTAAAGACAATAAGTCTCTTCGTTTCTTGGGCGATGTCATTCATGAACCAAACCTGTGGCACATGAATCGTCACAGCGTAACGAAAGCAATCGCTATCGGTTTTTTCTGGGGCTGCATGCCTATGCCCTTTCAGATGGTTGCTGCGGCATTTGTCGCAGTCTGGCTCAATGCAAACTTACCGCTCTCCGTAGCAACAGTATGGTTTAGCAACCCCATCACAATGCCTCCGATCTTCTATTTCGAATACCTTGTAGGCGCTTGGGTTCTGCAAATGCCACCGCTTGGTTTTGAGTATGAACTGACTTGGGAGTGGCTCTCAGAACGCCTTTACACAGTTGGCGTGCCTTTATATTTGGGAGCAGTGATTTGTGGAATTATCGGAGGCTTCGCTAGCTACTTCATTGTTGGCTGGCTTTGGAAGAGAAACGTAAAGAAAAGATGGACTGAACGAAAAGCGCGTCGAGAACAGGCTTAACGTTCAACTAATCCACCTCGCTCTAACACAAGTGTTCGATCCATTTTTTGGGCGAGCGCCATATCGTGCGTCACGACGACAAAACTAGTCCCTATCTCTTGTCGCAAAGTAAGCATCAAAGCTTGAATAGATTCCGCAGTCTCGGCATCTAGATTACCAGTAGGCTCGTCCATCATGACTACTCGTGGCGAGTTAACAAGCGCACGTGCAATGGCTACGCGCTGACGTTCCCCTCCAGAAAGTTCAGCAGGTTTATGTCCCAAGCGTTCTTTTAAACCAACTCGTTCAAGTAAATCAGCCGCTTTACTCATTGCTTCGCGATTAGACATACCAGCAATAATTAATGGCATTGCGGCATTTTCTTGCGCCGTAAATTCCGCCAAAAGGTGATGAAATTGATATACAAAGCCAAGCTGTTGATTTCGTAACTTCGTAATTTGTTTTTCTTTCGCTTGTGATAAATTTTGTCCGCAAAGAACCACATCACCAGCACTTGGCGAATCTAAACCACCAAGTATATTTAACAAGGTTGTTTTTCCTGCCCCGGAAGTCCCGACTATACCGACAGTTTCACTGACAGAAAGTTGAAAATCGAGATTCTCAAAAATACAAAGCTCGCTCTTACCATCGCTATAACGTTTACTGAGGCTAGACGCCTGAATGACGATCTCATTACTCATAGCGAAGTGCCTCCGCTGGTTTCACTTTTGACGCGCGCCATGCAGGATAAAGTGTGGCCAATAAACTTAAGCTCAATGCAGAACCTGTAATCACACTGACATCAGTCCAACGTAATTCGGAGGGAAGATCACTAATGAAATAGACGTCTGGATTCAAAAACTGCATTTGCAGCACGCCTTCAACAAAGGCAATAATTTCTGACACGTTTGAAGCCAACAAGACACCTAATATGGTTCCAACTATCGTTCCAACAACACCGATATACGCACCCTGAACGATAAAGATTCCCATAATTGCACGAGGACTCGCGCCTATTGTCCGCAGAATGGCAATGTCTGCCGTTTTGTCTGTGACGACCATAACTAAGGTCGAAATAATATTGAACGCAGCAACCGCTACGATCACCATCAACAAGAGCCCAATCAAGGTTTTTTCCATTTTAATGGCTGAGAATAAATTACCGTGAGTAAGCGTCCAATCGATACTGTAATACGCCTCATCCAAACTACTCGCCAACTGCCTTGATACATATGGCGCATCGAATAAGTTATCCATCTTGAGCCGAATACCATTTACGTATCCCTGCATACGCATGACTTTCGCAGCATCTTCTAGATGGATCAGAGCAAGCTGCCCATCTAAGTCGGCACCAACACGAAAAATACCACTAACCGTAAAACGCTTTAGCCGAGGAAAAACACCTGCCGGCGTTAACGAAGCTTCAGGTAATACGACAGTAACGCGATCCCCTTTTTGCACACGCAATTGTCGTGCAAGCATATCGCCCAGAACTATTCGAAATTCCCCGCTTTGAAGATCGTCCAGACTACCTTGCACCATGTGGTTCTCAATAATCGAGACCGTTTTCTCCTCTTCTGGCAACACGCCATTCAATTGCGCTCCTTGAACAAGACCCGAAGCGCTCAACATACCTTTGATTTGAATAAAAGGAGCGGCAGAGACTACTTTAGGATGCGCAGTCACTAATTCGTCAACGCTCTGCCAATCTTGCATCGTGGCATAGGGTTTAATAACAGCGTGAGGAACCATTCCCAATATGCGCGTTCTGAGCTCTCGATCGAAGCCATTCATTACCGAAAGAACGGTAATCAACAAGGCAACACCGATAATCAAACCAAGCATCGATATGACAGATATAAACGATATAAAGTGGTTGCTTCGTTTTACAGACGTATAACGATAACCAATGAGTGCGGGATACCAATTTTTCATGACAGCATTAAATCACATGATGGGTACAGGCAATAGTTACTGCCCTGCAATGCACTTTATTCCATCAAAAAAAGAGCAAAGACTTCAAGTATTTGCTTTAATGAATACATCAATTTTGAAGAAACACGCAGTACCATGCCCAACATAGATCCTCATATTGCAAAGACTCTAATCGACCAAAGCCTCGCGCAACTTAATCAAATTATATTAGGCAAAGAGAAAGAAACAAAGCTTGCGCTTTGTTGTGTGTTAGCGCAGGGGCATCTTCTCATTGAAGATATTCCTGGCATGGGCAAAACAACCTTAAGCCACGCATTAGCAAGAACGCTCGGCTTAAAATATAAGCGCGCACAATTTACAAGCGACATGCTCCCTGCTGACATTATTGGGGGCAATATTTTTGACAAAAATTCCGGCAAGCTGCTTTTTCAACGAGGTCCGATTTTTAGCAATATCGTACTAGCGGACGAAATTAATCGTGCTCCACCAAAAACTCAAAGCGCCATGCTTGAAGCGATGGAAGAAAAGCGCGTATCAATCGATGGACGGACCCGCGATTTGGCCAGCCCTTTTGTCGTAATCGCCACACAAAATCCTGTTGAACAATCTGGAACTTACCCTCTCCCAGAATCACAACTGGACCGGTTCATGATGCGTATCAGCCTAGGCTACCCAAGTGAGGAGGATGAAAAGGCACTTCTGACAGGTAAAAGCAGAACTACATTATTGGAATCCGTAAGCCCACTATTAAATGAAGAACAGGTTATTGCTCTTCAAGAAATGAGTCAGTCGATTCAAGTCCCAGATAAAGTAATCGACTATGTATTCCGTTTAGCTAAATTTAGTCGAGAACTAGAACGCCAGCACGGGTTATCACCTCGCGCCAACCTTTCTCTGATTGCTGCAGTACGCGCTTGGGCGTTTTTAAATCATCGAGAAACGGTCATCCCAGACGATATTCAGGACGTATTTCCATATATTTGTGATCACCGGATGCCCCATTCCCACAGCCAATCGCAAAAAATTAGTAATAAAATCTTAAATTCGGTAGATATTTTCTAGTTCGTCCTTATATATAGGGCATCGTTTTTAACAGTGCATGAAATTACTCCTCATGCACCAGAACCAATTTGAATTCAGTGTTGAGGTACCTCATGAGCGAAGCAAAACATGCAAAATTATTGATCTTAGGATCAGGCCCTGCTGGCTATACAGCCGCCGTTTATGGAGCGCGCGCCAACTTGAACCCAGTTGTAATTACTGGCATCCAAGCGGGCGGCCAATTAACCCAAACGACTGAAGTAGATAACTGGCCTGGTGATGTAGAAGGCTTGCAAGGTCCGGACTTAATGGCACGCATGCAAGCTCACGCCGAGCGTTTTGATACCGAGATTGTGTTTGACCACATCAACAAAGCTGATTTGAGTCAAAAACCATTTCGCCTTAGCGGTGATTCAGGCGAATACACCTGTGATGCATTGATTATTGCGACAGGCGCATCTGCTCAATATCTTGGCCTCGAATCAGAAGAAGCATTTTCTGGCCGTGGTGTCAGTGCATGTGCAACCTGTGATGGTTTCTTCTATCGCAATCAAACGGTATGTGTTGTTGGTGGCGGTAATACAGCTGTAGAAGAGGCTCTCTATCTTTCTAATATCGCGAAAGAAGTAATTTTGATTCACCGTCGTGACACCTTGCGCTCAGAAAAGATATTGCAAGACAAGATTCGCGACAAAGCTGAGAATGGCAATATTCGTTTCGAATGGAACCATACTCTTGATGAAGTTCTTGGTGATGATGCTGGCGTTACCGGCGTTCGTATCAAGTCAACGGAAACAGGCGAAACCAAAGAAATCGATCTAACCGGCGTATTCATCGCGATTGGACACAAACCAAACACAGATCTATTCGACGGTCAGCTTGAAATGGACAATGGCTACCTCACTATTAAGTCTGGCCTTAATGGCGGCGTTACAGCTACGAGCATTCCTGGCGTATTCGCTGCCGGCGATGTGACCGACCAAGTATATCGTCAAGCTATTACGTCTGCTGGCTTCGGCTGTATGGCAGCACTTGATGCTGAAAAGTATCTGGACGATCTCGAGTAAGTTAGGTCCGTTTAAAACTATTAAAAGGCCGAATTGTTTATCTATACTTTAGAACTAAAGAATAATTCGGCCTAAGTTATGAGCTTACTACCTTGGCTAAACCCTCAGGATAACTTCCCTTCCGTCGACTCAGCTTTAGACGATCCAAATGGATTGCTAGCCGCTGGCGGCGATCTTAGCGAAGAGCGCCTAATACAAGCTTACCGTAACGGTATTTTCCCTTGGTCTAGCGATGACCAACCCCTCCTATGGTGGAGCCCAGATCCACGCTGTGTGATATTTCCTAATCACGTACACATATCCAGATCACTTAAGAAAGCGATTAGAAAAGGCGGCTTCAGCGTAAGCTTTGATCAAAGCTTCAAAGAAGTGATCGATCATTGCGCTCGAGGTGAAGAACATTCTGGAGGCTGGATTACCGAAGAAATGAAATACGCCTACCTAAACCTAGCCGAACGCGGCATCGCTCACTCTATTGAAGTGTGGTGGAATGACCTACTTGTTGGTGGACTCTATGGGTTAAGTTTTGGCCGCACATTTTTTGGTGAGTCTATGTTTTCGTTAAAGAGTAATGCGTCAAAAATTGCTTTTGCTGCATTGTGCACTCAAGCAAGAAACTGGAACTTCCCCTTGATTGATTGCCAAATGGAGAATGAACACCTACTCTCTCTTGGTGCAGAACTCATCCCACGAGATGTATTTATGGAAAAAATACAACACGGAATGAAACACAAGGAAGCGTTATCTTGGCGCTTTGATGAAGATATTCTTGATCAAATACTAGCAAGCTGAGGCACCCAATGAGCCATCTCGAAACTATGGTTTTTTATGCCACACCAGAGCATGACTGTAGCTATCTACCCGGCGCAAAAGCGACCACGATGTTTGCTGACCCCAACGCAAACATCAGTAACAATGTATATAAACAGCTCTCTGAATTAGGGTTTCGTCGAAGCGGTAGTCATTATTACCGTCCCCACTGCTTACAGTGCAACGCATGCATTCCTGTCAGAGTACTCGCAAACGACTTCAAACCTAGTCGCAGCCAAAAACGCGTCTTGAAAAATGCGCAAGGCATTCAAGCCCAGAGCTTGAGTGCAGATTTTCATGAAGATCATTATTTACTGTACGAAAAGTATATTAATGCACGCCACGTAGATGGAGATATGTATCCGGCTAGCCGAGAGCAGTATCGATCGTTTCTAGTCGACGGACGCGACTGCACTCGCTTTGTAGAATTTACACTAGAAGGCCAACTGCTTGGCATTGCGGTCGTGGACGAATTAGATGATGGGCTATCTGCCATCTATACATTCTTCGATCCAGATGTCGAACATCTAAGCATTGGTACCTATGCCATCTTGTGGCAATTGCTTGAGGCCAAAAAACGTAATCTACCGTATGTATACCTAGGATATTTCATTAAAGAATGCAGAAAAATGTCGTATAAAACGGCTTTTAAACCATTCCAAACACGTATTGATGAACGCTGGCTTACGATTGAAGAACTGCAAGCTATCAGTGAAAAGTATAAGTAAATGTAAAAGCACGAAACTGATTTTGCGAATCGCGCGAGTTTCAGGCAAAATGTCGCTTTTTTAGGCGGGGGTCAACCAAAAGACCTCCACAATAAGCGCCTCAGGCGCTATGAATAGCTCAAATGAGGTTACGCTTTAATGGCGAAAGAAGATGTCATTGAAATGGAAGGTACAATCGTAGATACCTTGCCGAACACAATGTTTCGCGTAGAACTAGAAAATGGTCACGTTGTGACTGCTCACATTTCTGGAAAAATGCGCAAGAACTATATCCGTATTCTTACGGGTGACAAGGTTAAGGTGGAAATGACACCTTATGACCTGACAAAAGGCCGCATCACATACCGTGCGCGTTAAAATAAAAAAGGGAGTTTAGCTCCCTTTTTTATTACATCGAGATCAGACGCTGCATCTATACTGATGCAGCTTCTTCTTTTTCATATTCAAAAACGACCTGCTCTTTCTTGCTGTCATATTTGACATTCACGTCACCACCTGACGACAGGTGACCAAACAAGATTTCCTCGGCAAGCGGTTTCTTCAACTCTTCCTGAATCAAACGTGACATTGGGCGAGCACCCATTTTTTCGTCGTAGCCTTTTTCAGCAAGATACACTTTCACTTCATCATCAACATGCAAAACAACGCGTTTTTCATCAAGCTGGGCTTGCAGTTCCGTTAAGAACTTGTCGACGACATAGCAAACAGTATCGCGCGCCAAAGGAGCAAATTGAATAATACTATCCAGACGGTTTCTAAATTCTGGCGTAAACAACTTATTCAGCGCCTCCATACCATCTGTCGTATGGTCCTGCTCACTAAAGCCAATAGAACGACGACTAATCTGCTCCGCACCTGCGTTCGTGGTCATTACTAGTACAACATGACGGAAGTCAGTCTTACGTCCGTTGTTATCAGTCAAAGTGCCGTGATCCATCACTTGAAGTAACAAGTTGAACACTTCAGGGTGCGCTTTTTCGATCTCATCTAACAGAAGGATACAATGTGGGTTTTTATTAACAGCTTCCGTTAACAATCCACCTTGATCGTAACCAACATAACCTGGAGGTGCACCAATCAAACGACTGACCGTGTGACGCTCCATGTACTCAGACATATCGAAACGTACAAGCTCGACGCCCATTACCTTCGACAACTGCTTAGTAACTTCTGTTTTACCAACACCGGTTGGACCAGCAAACAGGAATGCACCATCTGGTTTCTCTGGTGATTTCAAACCCGCTCGTGACAATTTGATTGCCGTTGCAAGAGATTCGATCGCCAAATCCTGCCCAAACACGACCATTTTCAAGTCCCGCTCAATATTCTTAAGCTTATCTTTATCAGAGCTAGAAACGTTGCGAGGAGGAATGCGTGCAATTTTAGCAACAACGTCCTCAATCGCCTGCACATTGATCAGCTTCTTACGCTTGCTTTCATGCACAAGACGCTGACTCGCACCAGCCTCATCAATCACATCAATCGCTTTATCTGGCATGTGACGATCGGTAATGTAACGATCCGCCAATTCAGCTGCAGCACGCAGTGCTTTATCGCTATATTTCAGATCATGATGCGCCTCAAATTGAGGTTTCAAACCTTTCAAAATCTGGAAGGTATCGTCAACATTTGGCTCATTCACATCAATTTTCTGGAATCGACGTGCAAGCGCGCTGTCCTTCTCGAAAATGCCACGAAATTCGGTGAATGTCGTCGAACCGATGCAACGCACCCCACCTGAGCTCAACAATGGCTTAAGTAAGTTAGAAGCATCCATGACACCACCGGATGCTGAACCAGCGCCAATAATCGTGTGAATCTCATCGATGAATAAAATCGCGTGCTCGCGTTTCTTAAGCTCTGCTAATAGCGCTTTGAACCGCTTCTCAAAATCACCGCGATATTTAGTTCCAGCTAAAAGAGCACCCAAGTCCAAAGAATACACTTCAGCATTTGCAATGATCTCAGGAACCTCATTCTCAACAATCTTCTTAGCTAGGCCCTCTGCAATCGCAGTTTTACCGACACCAGCTTCACCCACCAAAAGCGGGTTATTTTTGCGACGTCTAGAAAGAATTTGAACAACACGATCTACTTCGTGATCGCGTCCAATCAAAGGATCGATGCGTCCTTGTAGCGCAACTTCATTCAAATTCTCAGCATAGCTTTCAAGCGGATTGCTTTGACCAGAACCCTCGGCACTTTCTTCAGCCATTTCTGAATCAGTGTTTTGCTCTTCAGCTTGCCCAGGAACTTTCGAGATACCGTGTGAAATGAAATTCACGACATCGATACGCGCCACATTTTGCTTTTTCAGCACATATACCGCTTGGCTTTCTTGCTCACTAAAAATAGCCACCAGTACGTTTGCACCAGTAACTTCTTTCTTCCCAGAAGATTGAACATGGAAAACAGCGCGCTGTAAGACACGTTGAAAGCCCAAAGTAGGTTGTGTTTCGCGCTCGTCGTCGGCGCTTGGAATTAAAGGCGTTGTTGAATCAACAAACTCTGTCAGCTCTTGACGAAGTATTGCGAGCTCAACACCGCATGAATCTAAAACCTTTAAGGCAGCGTCGTTATCTAGCAAGGCTAGTAGCAAATGCTCAACCGTCATGAACTCGTGACGTTTGTCTCGAGCATTCTTAAATGCCTCATTTAGCGTTAGCTCTAAATCTTTACTTAGCATATTTATACCCCGACCAATCCAGGTTAATCTTGCTTCTGCAGTTCACAAAGTAGCGGATGATCGCACTCAGCTGAGTATTCATTTACTTGCGCTACTTTGGTCTCGGCAATGTCTTTCGAATAAATCCCACACACTGCTTTTCCTTGTGTATGTACGGCCAACATGACTTGCGTGGCCTTCTCTTCGTTCATTGCGAAAAATCGAACCAGCACTTCAACAACAAAGTGCATGGGTGTGAAGTCATCATTTAACATCACCACCTGGTACATCGAGGGGCGTTTCAGTGCCGGTTTATCTGGCGCCAAAAGCAGTCCATCATCCTGATTCGGTTGGCTTGGGTCCACATCTGAGCCCTGATTCAATACTAGTAGACTATCTTTCAACTTACTCATTACCCGAAACGTTTTTTTACACAAATGTTAAATGGGTTCACATTCACATATTTCAATACGTTTAAACCATCATATCGGCCTATTTCAACATTATTTTACATCGCAAAGTGTCACCTAATAGTTTGCACCATCAATTCCGTTCTCAGGATTAAATTTGTGAAATTCTGAAAACTGATTTGTGTGATGAGTCAATTTTTTCGTTAGAAGAACTTGACACTGTTTAAAAACCAACCAGAATTAACACGCTGTAACAAATAACGCGTTATAGCTTACGAATAAAAATAAAACGAAGCAGGATTATCTAGGTGGTTGGAACTAGACCCTGCAAACGACACGGGAGTCACCTCATGTACCAAGGTAAAGTTAAGTGGTTTAACAACGCAAAGGGATATGGATTTATCGTTGAAGACGGCTGCACTGAAGACCTATTCGCACACTTCTCATCAATTCAAATGGATGGGTATAAAACCTTAAAAGCTGGACAGTCGGTGATGTTTGAAAAACAGCCGAGCAACAAAGGCGTGCACGCTGTAAATATACAGTCAGCAGAAGTCGCACAAAATCAAGTAGCGAATCTTGACGACGAAGTGATTTCAGTAGAAGAACAAGCAGCGCCGAGCATCGCGGCTGTTTCTGAAACTTCTACAAACATTGAAGAAGCTAAAGCCCCTATAATTTAAGGGTTGCTATTAGTGATTCTGGGGCGTTCTCGTGCGCCTCAGAAAGATACTTTTGTTTGAATTGCTCTGGTAGACTTCGCACGTAATCTGCGAGCGAGTTTATGGCTGATCTACTGTTATTCAACAAACCCTTCAACGTCTTGTCTCAATTCACTGATCGTGAAGGCAGGTCCACACTTGCCCAATTCATCAAAACCAAAGACATGTATCCAGCTGGTCGCCTTGATTACGACTCTGAAGGTTTAATGCTGTTGGTCAATGACGGTCAATTGCAGTCACGCATCGCCGATCCAAAACACAAGCTACCCAAAACTTATTTAGTTCAGGTCGAAGGTATTCCAAATGATAGAGACTTGGAAAAACTTCAAAAAGGCGTCACTCTCAAAGATGGTCCAACGAAACCAGCCAAAGCACGATTGATCGCCCCTCCGGATTTGTGGGAGAGAAACCCTCCAGTACGCGACAGAAAAAACATCCCAACAAGCTGGCTTAAAATCATCATTACAGAGGGTCGAAACCGACAAGTTCGCAGAATGACCGCACATATAGGGTTCCCGACACTTAGACTGATTCGGCATGCCATCGGCCCTTGGAAACTCGATGACTTAAAACCAGGACAGATGCGAACAGAAACAGTTCATTTACCCAAGCAAAGTAACAAACCTCGTAATTATCAAAAGAAAAGAACTTAGTCATGACAAATATTTGGACGCCCCATGCCACCGTTGCTTGCGTGGTAGAGCAAGATGGTAAATATCTAATGGTTGAAGAACTTAGCCACGGGAAACGCGTATTTAACCAACCAGCAGGGCATGTCGACGAGGGAGAATCTATTTTGACTGCCGCTGTTCGAGAAACACTCGAAGAAACCGCATGGCAAGTCGAGCTAGTAGGTCTAATTGGACTTTATGTCTACACAGCGCCTCAAAACGGCGTCTGTTATCATCGTTATTGTTTTTTGGCCAAACCTATCAGCAATACGCGTCAAAGTCTTGATACCGACATTCTTGAGACCCATTGGTTGAGCTTTGAGGAAATTCAAAACGAAAGTGAAAATCTTCGCAGCCCTCTGGTTTTAAAATGCCTTGAAGATGCACGAAATAAGCCGCTTACCCCATTAGATTTCATCTACGAGCATTAACAAACAAACTGCTGTTTTTTTAACCATAAGCGGTTACAATCCGCACTTTTCAACTACGCTAACTATCGCAGCGTTTTAACGATAGGTACTTAATGAAATCTCCCAATGAAACTCGCGTCATCGTCGGCATGTCAGGCGGTGTAGACTCTTCTGTATCAGCACTTTTACTTCAGCAACAAGGCTATCAAGTTGAAGGCTTATTCATGAAAAACTGGGATGAAGATGACGGCACTGAGTACTGCACAGCGATTGAAGATCTAAATGACGCACAAGCAGTCTGCGACAAACTTGGGATCAAACTGCATCAAGCAAATTTCGCAGCTGAATACTGGGATCGCGTATTCGAGTATTTCCTAGAGGAATATAAAGCTGGTCGCACACCCAACCCAGACATTTTGTGCAACAAAGAAATTAAGTTCAAAGCATTCTTGGATTATGCATTAACTCTTGGTGCAGACTACATTGCGACAGGGCATTACGTACGCAAGCAGGATAAAGACAGCGAAGCATGGTTATTGAAAGGCTTAGATGCTAACAAGGACCAAAGCTACTTCTTGTATGCTGTTGGTGGCGACAAGATTGCAAAAACTCTGTTCCCAGTGGGAGAGATCGAAAAACCTGAAGTGCGCAAACTCGCAGAACAGCATGACCTAGTAACGCACGATAAGAAAGATAGCACCGGCATCTGCTTCATTGGGGAGAGAAAATTCTCAGACTTCTTGAAACAGTACTTGCCAGCGCAACCAGGCGATATCATTACCGATACGGGAGACACCATCGGCAAGCATCAAGGTTTGATGTATCACACTATCGGTCAGCGACAAGGCCTCGGTATTGGCGGCTTAAAAAACTATGACGAATCACCTTGGTATGTCGCGCAAAAAAATCTAGACGACAACACTCTGGTCGTTGTTCAAGGAAAGAATAATCCACTGCTCTTTGCAAATCAGTTGATCTGCAAAAATCTAGATTGGATTAATGGTGAACCAAACATGCCTTTCTCTTGTACAGCTAAAGTACGCTATCGACAAGCAGATCAGTCTTGTCATGTCGAAAAGCTAGAGAACGGAGATCTTCGCGTGCGGTTTTACACCCCCCAACGAGCCATTACTCCAGGCCAATCGGTTGTTTTCTATATTGAAGATCGTTGCCTCGGCGGTGGGATCATTGCATCTACTAGTAGCGAGCCTAACGATGAGCTTAACTAACGATCAGAATAAGGCACTGGCACTATCTGGCTTATTCGAGTGCTGCGTATTGGTAGATAGCATTGCGCGCAATGGCTCTTGTGATCACGATGCACAAAACGTGTTGATTGAATCGCTTTTCAACACGAACCCCAATCATGCACAAGATATCTATTCTGACTTGCATGCTCTTAAAAAAGGGCAACAAGCTTTACTAGGCTGCTTAGGAGAATCAGGGGTTGATGCAAACCCACAAGTACTCCGTTACGCACTAGCGCTTTTACATCTGCAACAAAAGCTAAGCAAACAAAGCGATATGCTTTCCTTGATAGGAAACAAACTCGAGCTAGCGTCTAATCAAGTATCTCACTTTGGCATTGATCACGAGAACGTCATCGCGAATTTGGCTTCTACTTACCAAGAAAGCATTAGCACATTTAATATGCGTATTCAGGTATCTGGCCATGCCCGTCATCTGCAAGTGGAACACAACGCCGCAAAGATTCGCGCATTACTTCTTGCAGGTATTAGATCCGCAACATTATGGCGACAACTCGGCGGTCATCGTTGGCAATTTCTGTTTGGTAAAGGAAAGATCCGCAAGTCAGCCAAGTCGCTAAATTCCATCCTGATATAAACCTCTTACTTCTAAGTTTCGTCACCTAATTGTTTGTAGTAAACTCGCGGCCTTTCTAAAGCAGGTACGACAAGTAGAGTAGTCTTATGGAACTAAGCGCACTAACCGCAATCTCACCCATCGATGGCCGCTACGGAAGCAAAACTTCCAGCTTACGCGCAGCATTCAGCGAATACGGCCTTATTTACGCACGTGTTACCGTTGAAATCCGCTGGCTACAAGCGCTTGCTCAGCACCCCGACATCATTGAATTACCTGCTTTCTCAGATGAAGAAAACAATTTCTTAAACGCTATCGTTGATGAATTCAGCGAAGACGACGCCTTGCGCGTGAAAGCGATTGAACGCACCACAAACCACGATGTGAAAGCAGTTGAATACCTTATTAAAGAAAAATTCGAAGCTGTTGCTGATTCGCTACCAAATTTAGCGAAGAGCCTAGAATTTGTGCATTTCGCATGTACCTCTGAAGACATCAACAATTTGTCGCATGCATTGATGCTTAAACAAGGTCTAGAAAGCAGTGTGCTGCCAGAGATGCAAGCTGTTGTGACTAAGCTCAGCGAGCTAGCGCAAGATCTTGCAGAACAGCCGATGCTATCTCGCACGCATGGCCAAACCGCATCGCCGACTACAATGGGTAAGGAATTAGCCAATGTTGTTGAACGACTTAATCGTCAGCTAACTCAAATCAAAGAAGTAAAATTCCTTGGCAAGATTAACGGTGCCGTTGGTAACTACAACGCGCACTACTCTGCCTACCCGAACACTGATTGGCCAGCTCACGCAAAAAGCTTTGTTGAATCACTCGGCATTACGTTCAACCCTTACACCACGCAAATTGAACCGCACGACTACATCGCTGAATTGTTCGATGCTGTTGCGCGCTTCAACACAATCTTGATTGATTTAGATCGTGACATCTGGAGCTACATCTCACTTGGTTACTTCAAGCAAAAAACGGTAGCGGGCGAAGTAGGCTCTTCAACAATGCCGCATAAAGTAAATCCTATCGATTTCGAAAACTCAGAGGGTAACCTTGGCCTAGCGAACGCGGTATTAACGCACCTAGCTCAAAAACTTCCGATCTCTCGCTGGCAACGCGACCTAACCGACTCAACGGTATTGCGTAATCTAGGTGTAGGCTTAGCGCATGGTTTGATTGCTTACCAATCAACACTTAAAGGCCTTAACAAGCTTGAGATCAATCCAAACAAACTCGCGCAAGATCTCGACAATGCGTGGGAAGTGATGGCCGAACCGATCCAAACCGTGATGCGCCGTTACAGCATCGAACAAGCCTACGAGAAATTGAAAGAGCTAACGCGTGGTCAGTCTATCAACAAAGAGACGATTACAGAGTTCGTGAACAAACTAGAGATCCCTGAAGAAGCAAAACAGATTCTTTTAGATCTTACTCCGGGCAGTTACATCGGTAACGCTGTCGATCAGGCAAAAGCCATTGACGCCTAACGAACCATTAGACGTGCTTGGCGGTATTTCCGTCGAGCACTTTCTGCGCGAATACTGGCAAAAAAAACCTCTACTCATTCGCCAAGCCCTCCCTGAATTTGAATCTCCTATTACGCCTGATGAAATGGCCGGCCTCAGCTTAGAGGAAGACATTGAGTCTCGAATCATTATCGAGCAAGAAGGCACTCAGCACTGGAAACTCGAAACAGGCCCTTTTAGTGAAGAGCGATTTTCTGAGTTAGAAGGTCTCAACTGGACTCTTCTCATCCAACAGCTAGATGCCTGGCTTCCTGAGGCCAACGCACTCAAAAAGTTGTTTAACTTTATTCCCGATTGGCGCGTTGACGACATCATGGCTTCATACGCACCCAAAGGCGGCAGCGTCGGCCCACACTTTGATTTCTATGATGTATTTTTGGTGCAAGCCTATGGTGAACGCCATTGGCGTTTAGGCCAATGGTGTGACGCAACAACACCAACAAGATCAGATACAAATTTAAGCATCTTAGAAGAATTTGAAACAAGCGATGACTGGGTATTGAAGCCTGGTGACATTCTTTATGTTCCACCCAAGCTTGCGCATTACGGCATTGCAGAAAACGACTGCATTACCTTATCTGTCGGATTCAGAGCACCGAAGGCGCTAGAAGCTCTAAGTAGCTTTACCGATTATTTATGCGAAAAAGCAAAGGTTAACCCGTTTTTTTCGGATCCTAATCGAGCACATCAATCTAAAAGCGCCTTGATTTCAGATAACGACAAAGCTGCACTGCAGCAATTATTGCTCGACAGTATTTCTGATAAAGAAATGTTCAATCAATGGCTTGGCAGCTTCTTATCAGAACCAAAAAACAACCAAATACTTATTCCAGACGACGACATATGTGGTGCACAAGACGCATTAGACGCGCTATCTCAATCAGATGTCGTATATAAAAACGAAGGCTCTCGTTTCTTCTACACCACGCTCGACAAGGACGTATATCTCTCCGTTGATGGCGAGTCGTTTAAGCTGAACAATGCGCATTTCACATTTGTTCAACACTTATGTGTAGAAGATGAATTTGACGCACAGAGTTTATTAACTTATTGCAATATGCTAGAAACTCAAGAAGTCATTGCTATTCTGCTAAACAAAGGCAGTTTGCAATTAGAAAGTGACTAACGATAACGACTAGGAATAACGGTGCCGTCTATGGCTTCGGTCAACATTAACTATTTACGTGAAAATGAGCTTCCCGTAGAAGTAAGAAAAGAAGTCGAGCAACTAAAGGGTTCTCGCATCTTATCTGGCTCGCGATTGTGCATTGCCTTATTCAATGGCCATGTAATCGCCGCAAGCGGCGCACGTCCTGCAGCTCAATTTGCTAGACTCGACTTTCTAAGTGTTGCCCAAGAACATATCAAGACACGCCTCGGAGAAGTAGTTTTAAACCATAGTTTGAAACAGCTTCATAAAGCAGGCGTAAACGAAGTGAATACCGCCGTTTCCGAGCAGCAACTTCAGTTATTTCTAGATGCCGGATTCATGGAAGAGAACATTACGATTCCAGGCATGCATGATAAAACAAGCCTCACGGAGCTTGTTCACCCAAACTTAGACTCTCTTGGCCCTCGCTTTAAATTGATTGGCGACAACCCAAAACCAATCAAGAAAACCAGCGAAAAGCAAAAAGAAAACGATATGCGTAGCATCCGCTTCGACTCAATGGGAAGTTATCGTGATCTTTGCCGCATGGTGATTTGCAACGCGCAACAAAAAGTATTCATGCTGTGTGAGAGCCTTGACGACCCTATCTTGAATGATCGTGAAGTTATCTCGCACATCCAAGAACTAGTGCTACACAGCCGACACGTCGAAGTGCGCTTACTCCTCGAGAATGATCGCCACCCGAGCTCAGGGCACAGCGCAATTCTCGATTTAGCACAACGACTTTCAAGCTTTGTGAGTATCAGAAAAATACATGACAAGCGCATCGCACCAAAAGAGTGGCTATATCTCTGTGATGACCTGCATGCCGTTGAACGTCGTCGCGAGCATGGATACAAGGGCCAAGCCTTCGTTGAAAGCCCAATGACATTACAACGCCTCAGCTATCAATTTGAAAACTTATGGCTGCATTCTGCACCGTCTTCAGAACTGAGACGTTTAGCGATCTAAAATCACTATTCTGATTTTGTCGGACCTTTAAGTACCGACAAAATCATCTCTGCCGCATACAAAGACATTTCTTCCACCGCCTCAAGGCTCACAAACACGCCATCTGTTTTTAAACGACACAAGCCATGTAAGGTCGCCCATGTCGTTTGCGACATACGCGTTGCATCAAACGAAGACGGCATCCCACCCTGCTCTTTTAACTGACTAATAATTTTTGTATAGCGTCGAAAGGTTGCATGACCTTTTTCCGTCAACTCTGGTGAAGGTTCGTTCCGCCATGTCACCGCACCAAACATCAATTCATACTTCTCAGGGTTCTCTGCTGCATAACGCACATAGGCAATCACGTAGTCTTTAAGCCTTTGTTGAATCGATGCGGGATCATCACTCAAACCCGACTGATCAAGCAAAGCATTTAAATCATCAAAAGACCGTTCAGCCACCGCGCACAGCAATGCATGTTTAGACGAAAAATGGTGATATGGCGCTTGGCGCGACACATTCGATCGCTCCGCCAACTCACGCAAGGTCAAACCCGCAATACCTCGCTCGCTCATCAAGGCTTCGGCATTTTCCAACAAGGTGTTACGCAAATCCTGATGATGGTAGGTGTTTTCGTTTTTATTACTGCGGGTGCTTTTTTTCATGTTGGCGAAGATAACAAATCAATCTTGACACTGTCAAAATAGATGTTATCTTGACGACGTCAAGTTAAGTTTTACGCTATTTATATTCTGAGAGGTCAGGCTTTATGAGCAACCAACCATACCCACACATGCTGGAACCATTAGACCTAGGTTTCACCACGCTTAAAAATCGCGTCATTATGGGATCAATGCATACCGGCCTAGAAGACCGATTCTGGCAAATGGACAAGCTCGCAGCCTACTTCGCGGAACGTGCAAAAGGTGGCGCAGCACTCGTGATCACTGGCGGCTACAACCCAAACAAACGTGGTTGGTTCTACCCTACTTCCGGACTATTCAATAGCTATCTAGATATTCCTAACCATCGTAAAGTCACGAGCGCCGTGCACAAAGAAGGCGGCAAAATTGCCCTACAAATCCTTCACGCTGGACGTTATAGCTACCACCCATTCTCTCACTCGGCGTCGGCCAAAAAAGCGCCTATTAACCCATTCAAGCCGCGCGAAATGTCAGATCGACAAATCCGCTCGACCATCAAGGATTTCGCTAAAACAGCAAAACTCGCAAAACTTGCGAACTACAACGGCGTTGAAATCATGGGTAGCGAAGGCTATTTGATCAATCAGTTTATGGCGCCTCACGTCAACAAGCGCAAAGACAAATGGGGCGGCAGTATCGAAAACCGCATGCGCTTCCCAGTTGAGATCGTAAAAGAAGTACGCAAATCGGTAGGCGAAGAATTTATCGTGATCTTCCGTCTATCAATGATGGAACTGGTCGAAGGTGGTATGACCGCCAACGAAATCGTCGAAACAGCAAAAGCCCTAGAAGCCGCTGGCGTTACCATTATGAACACAGGTATTGGCTGGCACGAAGCACGTGTTCCAACCATCGTTACTTCTGTACCGCGTGCTGCCTTCCGTGAAGCGACAGCTCGTGTTAAAAAAGAGCTATCGATTCCAGTGTGCGCATCAAACCGTATCAATACACCAGATGTTGCAGAAGACATCATCTCTTCAGGTGATGCAGATCTTGTATCAATGGCACGCCCATTCTTGGCCGATCCGCACTTTGTGAACAAAGCGGCTGAAAATCGTGCAGACGAAATCAACATTTGTATTGCCTGTAACCAAGCTTGTCTTGACCATACATTCGAAATGAAACGTGCATCTTGCTTAGTAAACCCACAAGCATGTCACGAAACAGAATTGGTCTACATTCCAGTGACTAACAAAAAGAAAGTTGCCGTGATTGGAGCTGGCCCTGCAGGCTTATCAGCCTCTACCGTTGCTGCGGAGCGCGGCCATGACGTAACGCTATTTGATATGGCAAGCGAGATTGGCGGTCAGTTTAACTACGCGAAGCAAATTCCAGGTAAAGAAGAATTTTACGAGATGATCAAATACTACGGTCGTCGTGTAGAAGTATCAGGGGTAAATCTACAGCTCAACACCAAGGTTGATGCTGAGATGCTCGAGAAAGGCGGTTTTGATGAAGTGATTGTTGCCACCGGCATCAACCCTCGCAAGCCACCGATTGAGGGTATCGAACACAAGAAAGTATTGTCTTACCTTGATGTTTTAACCGGCACAGAAGTAGGTAAAAAAGTAGCGGTTATTGGCGCCGGTGGTATCGGTTTTGATGTTGCAGAATTTCTTGTGCACCCAGGTGCCAAAGCAGATAGCACACCACGCCCACAAAGCATCGCAGAATGGAGCGAAGAATGGGGTATCGACGTGAACAGCGACAACCCAGGTCAACTCGTTGGGAAGAAACCACACGCACCTGAGCGCGACGTTTACCTGCTTCAACGTAAAAAGAGTCAGTTGGGCGCAGGCTTGAACAAAACATCTGGTTGGGTTCACCGTGCTGTGTTGAAAATGAAAGACGTTGAGATGATTGGCGGCGTCAGCTACGACAAGATCGACGACGCGGGCCTACACATCACAGTCGATGGCGAGCAACGCCTTCTAGATGTCGATAATGTGGTCATTTGCGCAGGCCAAGAATCACGCAAAGAGCTATACACTGAGGATTCAGCTAACGCGAACTACCACTTGATTGGTGGTGCAGAATTCGCTGGCGAACTCGATGCTAAGCGCGCGATCAAACAAGGTGCAGAACTAGCTGCAGCGCTATAAGGTCAACCTCAAAGCATGAGGGCCAACACTCTCATGCTTTACTCTTCTTCATCCATAAAACAATAAACACACAGTAAAACGCCATGAAGTTCAACCATATTATTTACAAGGTCGAAGACGGCATCGCGCACGTTATTTTGAACAGATCCGAAAAATTCAATGCGTTTAACTTTGACTTGATGTGCGACATCGTCAATGTGCAAAAGGTCATTAAAAAAGATCGCAACATTCGCGTTGTTATTATCTCAGGCAAGGGAGAGCACTTTAGTTCTGGCATCGACATTAAGAGCATCATGGGTAAGCCAATTCAGTTCGCAAAGATCGGCTGGAAGCTAAATCCTTGGGGCACCAACATGGCTCAGCAGTTTTGCATTGGCTGGCATCGTCTTCCTGTACCAGTGATCTGCGTCATGCACGGTATTAGTTATGGCATGGCAATGACTTTGGCTCTCGGCGCCGATATGCGATACGCACGCCCAGACACAGAGCTTGCCATCATGGAAGCGAAATGGGGCATGGTTCCAGACATGGCTGGCCTGCAAACGATTCGCAGCACGATCTCTCAAGACATCGCGAACGAATTGATTATGACTGGCGACCCAGTAAAAGCCGACAAAGCACTCGAATACGGTCTAGTTACCCGCGTCGTAGAAGATCCAATGGCCGAAGCCTTGGCAATGGCAGAAAAGCTTAAAGCTCGCTCACCTGATGCAACCGCTGCAATCAAGTTCACGAACCAAAAGAGCTGGAATGGTTCAACAAGGAACTTATTAGCACGTGAAACGATTTATCAGATCGCACAACTCATCAGCAAAAACTGGCGCATCATGGATATTCGCAATCGCAAAGATCCAAACAAGCCTTTCGTTACACGCCAATGGTGGTGGTAATACTGCTTAAGTAAATAGTTAAGAGCAAGCGATCCGCAAATTGGCTCCGCTTGCTTTTATGAGATCAAATCATCAGACCGCAGAGTTAACTGTTCTCCGACTCCGCTTGCCACGCCTCGATCGCTTCTTTCGCTGATCGGAATGCCTCAACACCAGACGGCATGCCACAGTACACCGTAGAGTGAAGCAATACTTCTTGGATTTCCTCGATCGTACAGCCGTTGCGCAACGCGCCGCGCACATGTCCTTTTAATTCTGTTGAAGCCTTCAATGCGGCCAAGGTAGCGATAGTCACCAAGCTGCGCGTTTTTCTATCGATACCCTTTCGCACCCAGGTTTCGCCCCATGCATTTCTTGTCACCAAATCTTGCAATGGTTGCGTAAAATCAGTCGCGGCATCTAAAGCTTTATCGACAAAAGCGTCACCCATTACTTCACGCCTTACCGTAATCCCGCTTATATATTTATCTTGTTCAGTACTCACAGTCTCTGTGCACTCCATAATTCCAATTTCATGTTTACCAATAACGCGCCGAATTTTAATCAATATATGCACGCTATCTTGAGAATCTAGATGATCCCCGTTTTATGTTTTATTTCTCAATGCCCCACAGTATTCGAAAATACATTCATTACAACAACGCCGCTAATGATGAGAACAATACCCACTATCGCCGCAACATCGAGCTTTTGATCAAAAATAATAAAGCCAACGATAGAGATCAAAAAAATCCCTAAACCCGACCAGATTGCGTAAGCCACCCCCATCGGAATAGATCTCAGCACTAACGACAAGCAATAAAACGCCACAGAAAATCCAAGCACCACAAGAACGCTCGGCCCAAGCTTGGTAAACCCTTCCGATGCTTTCAAAGCACTCGTACCAATTACTTCCGAAACAATTGCGATGAGCAAATACAGATAAGCCATTTATTTTCCTTTAAGACTACTTTTCTTGAGGGGAATTAGAACCATTCTATAAAAATCGATTCTTTTATTGTCTGATATCCACTAAATCAAAGGGACCATAATAATTGGATTGCAGCGTTTCAATAATGCGCTCTTCCAATATGACACGAGAAGCATTTTTGCTCTTGTGCGCCAACCAGTTTGTAGCTCTCGCCTCTTTCATACCGAATAAGATGCAAATATTTGGCAAATGACCATATTTGTAGTCGTCATTTGGCAAAGCCGAGGATGGGTTACCAAGCTTATCGCCTGCTTGCAATTTGATAGCAAAATGACTCAGAGCATCGTCACAATAAGATGGCTTAAAAGCATGAGCACTCGTTACTACGCTCATGATTATTAGAGTGAAGATTAATCTCATAGTGAGCTAATGCGCAGCTAAGCAAAAGCTTGAGCAATTTATAAGGCCTTTATTCGTCATGTGACTATTGCCTCAAAGCCAGAACTATTAATAGAAAAGTTACAACGCAAGCAATAATAGTTCGGATTTGGTTTGATTGATTCCAACGAGGCTCAAACCCGATGCGGGCCTTGTGTAACTCCTCAACGCTCATAGTTTCAACATCGCACGCTTGTAGCTTGTTGTTAAGTGGCAAGTGAATGGCAATTGTTGATATCTGTACGCCAGCTAAGTAAGCGGCCGTAACTGATAAAAGCAAGAAAAAGTCCAAGCCTTGAAGTTTTGAAAAACCAGTAAAAGCACAAACAATAAGTGAAATAGCTGATCCGACCCAAACGAATAAAAATACGGGATGATTATCTTGAATCACTCGATCTGTGACTTGAAAAGCCTTAATAAACTGTTTGTCTTCTAAGTTTTTTATTCCGGGCATTATGACGATTGCGTAAGCGAATAGGAGCCCCGCAACCAGCGAGCATAGTAATGTAGATAAAGCTAACATGACATCAAAAATACTCATTATTCATATTTCCCAGCTTTAGAGTCTAACGCCTCAAACTGAGGCCGCGGTCCGCAGCTTTGACTGGTTAAGGGGATTGTTAATCAATATATGACGCTCTCCGGACATAATCACAGAACTGCTCAAGTGCAGACTCATATTCGTCTTTACTACCACTAGCCTTCAAAGCTAATACATTCTGCTTTAAAAGCGCGCCTTCTACTATTGCGAGTTTATTCGGATAACCAAGGTAGAACTGTTCTTGCAGTAATACTGAAGACATTCTAAGTCGTACAATATCGATTTTACTTTCAATCTCCAGTGCTTCTTCAACCGCATTAATCTGGGAATCATGAGCTTTGGAAATGAGGTCCGGAATTTCCTTTTGAAGGCTTTCCAGTGCACTGAGTGCCTCTTTCATGGTGTACCGATTTTCACCAATAACTAAGTCATGCTCCTTATCCGCTGAACACAGCATCTCCGCATTAGCAGCAGAACAAAACGTGTAAATTGTAAGAGCGACGATTCGACCCATGCGAAATACTCTTAACGCCTGCATTTGCGGCAAATTTAGGAGCACCAGCGAGTAAATTTTCCATAGCAGTGCTTTGTTATCCATTTTTCGCCACTGCGATTGTATCGAAACATTCCTCGGGGGTAGAAGCCATAAAGTACTTTGTAACCTGTTCAAAAATTTCCGATGTATCTGTTGCCGATCTTTCTAGCTGTTCTTTGCGCGGTTTTTCAATCTACTTTAAGCACTCCGCATTTGACAGGTCTACGTATATCAAATTATGTGGAGCATCAATCACGGCGAAAATACTCCGAAACCTGGCTCTTTGTGACAGAGTATTTGCTGGAAAGTTCATTACTACATTAATTCCTGTAGACAAAATAGTTTGAACAAGCTTTTTAAGCTGCGACTTAAGTAGATTTGAATATTCGATATAGTCATTCAGTGACGAAATCTTATTTGGGCAAAGTGACGCGAGCCATTCATCTTCTGAAAGCAATACTGCATTACTTTTATGCGCAATTTCGCGAGCTTTAGTGGAATTTCCTGCCCCCATTTTTCGACAGAAGAAGATCGATGTTCCTTTCTTCATCTTCGCTCTCCATTTTGATACATAACGCCGCATTCCGCCTCGGAACAATGAGGCCAATTTCTGCAGTTCTTTTTGCAAAAAAAGGGCGACGTTGTGGAGTCGCTTGGATGTTTTTTTATGTGATTAGTCACGAATTCCTATACGTTGAATCACAGGAAATGAACCAGGATTGTCAGTTTGTGGAAAAGCATGACAAACATCATCTCGAACAGAAAAGTATACTTTTTTATTTGCCTTTTTAGCAGCTAGCAGAATACTAAGCGCCCCTCTGGTGTCAGAAGAAGGAAGCATCGCGTAAGACTCAGTCTGATCGCATCTTGCGGGGTTAACGGTTCCACCGATAGGTATGAAGGCAATGCTCCCATCAGAATATCCAGCAAAAACAAAATCGATCTTTGCATCAGTGAATTTTGCAGCAGAATTTGCAAATGGCGAAATCAACAAAAGTGCAAAAAGAAGTGTTCTAATATTGTTCATAAATTCCTCGTTTATAAATTACCATCACATAATGCCTCAAACAGGGGTAGTTTTGGAGCGACGAAGCCGCAGAAAAGCTGTCGAGCTAGTCACTTGGAGGCTTTCCCAAGCTATGGATGCTGCGATCTATGTCATTTTCATACAGCAGTCGATTGAATTCTCTCTCAGTCATAGTGACACTTAACAACTTATTATATGGAATTCCCTATAAACCGCAGACGGCAACGCGTCTTCACGATGATCAAAATTCCATTTTTGTTTAATTGATTCAATCACTTAAATAGCACCCTATCATTAGAAACTAAGATTCTCTTTTCGCAAAAAGAATACTTGGGTTTACACAGATCCGTATAAACTCAGAAGAAAAAGTTAGGTTAACTGTTTTATAAAACAATATCAGAGGGAAGCCGTAACAAGACAGACTTAACTCTCAGTGGTAACGATACCGATAGTACAAATATGATCAAAACAATCGATGATTCGGCTCGCTTACTCTTCGGGCCGACCGTTGGTCGTTTAACGCGCTGAAGCGCTTTTGTACCGCCTACACGTGAATGACGACATGTAGTCACTTAGAGTGACTCCACACCTATGCTTCCTGCTATCGCTCAAACGCAAAAAAACCGCATTAAGCGTTCGCCAAATGCGGTTTTCGAAACTCATCTACGATGTGAGTACCGGATCAAGTCCGGTATGACACTAATAGATTAGTTAGCAGCTTTAAACTTCAAGCGGTAAGCGTGAAGAAGTGGCTCTGTGTAACCACTTGGTTGCTTTTTACCTTTGAAGATCAAATCAGATGCTGCTTGGAAAGCAATCGTATCGAAGCTTGGTGCCATGTTGATGTACGCGGCATCGCCAGCGTTTTGCTCATCAACGGTTGCAGCCATGCGCTTCAAGCTTTCTTCAACTTGCTCTTTTGAACATACGCCGTGCTCTAACCAGTTCGCAACGTGCTGCGCAGAAATACGCAATGTTGCACGGTCTTCCATCAAACCAACGTTGTTGATATCTGGAACTTTAGAACAACCAACACCTTGATCAACCCAACGTACAACGTAACCCAAAATACCCTGACAGTTGTTGTCGAGTTCTTTCTGGATTTCACCTTCAGTAAGCGCAGCTCTTTGCTCTGCCGTCATAAGCGGGATAGTAAGAATGTCATCTACGTTTGCGTGCTCACGAGACTTAAGCTCGTTTTGTACTGCAAATACATCTACTTGATGGTAGTGAATTGCGTGAAGTGCTGCAGCTGTTGGTGAAGGAACCCAAGCAGTGTTTGCACCCGCTTTAGGGTGACCTACTTTTTGTTCCATCATCATGCCAAGCTCATCAGGGATAGGCCACATGCCTTTACCGATTTGCGCACGACCTTGTAGTGATGTTTCAAGCCCTGTATCTACGTTCCAGTCTTCGTATGCACCAATCCATGTTTGTTGCTTCATAGTTGTTTTTGGTACGAATGCACCAGCAAGCATTGAAGTATGGATCTCGTCACCAGTACGATCTAGGAAGCCAGTGTTGATGAATACAACACGATCTTTCGCAGAGCGGATACACTCTTTCAAGTTAACAGTGGTACGACGCTCTTCGTCCATGATACCCATCTTCATTGTGAAGCGTGGTAGACCAAGTGCATCTTCAACACGGCCAAACAATTCGTTTGCGAATGCAACTTCTTCTGGACCGTGCATCTTAGGCTTAACGATGTTTACAGAACCAGTTGTTGAATTCTGGAATGGGCTGTTGCCTTTCAAATCGTGAATAGCGATCAAGGTTGTGATCACGCCGTCCATGATGCCTTCTGGAATTTCGTTGCCGTCTTCAAGAAGAATCGCTGGGTTAGTCATCAAGTGACCAACGTTACGAACGAATAGCATTGAGCGACCTTTCAATGAGAACGTATTGCCATCAGTGCCCGTGAATTCACGGTCTTTGTTCATAACACGCGTGAAGGTTTTGCCGCCTTTGGAAACTTCTTCAGCAAGGTCACCTTTCATAAGGCCTAACCAGTTTCCGTATGTAGTAACTTTGTCTTCTGCATCAACAGCTGCTACTGAGTCTTCGCAGTCCATGATGGTAGTTAGTGCAGCTTCCATAGTTAGGTCTTTAACGCCAGCAGCGTCAGTTGAACCAATTGGGCTGTCTGCATCGATCAAGATTTCAATGTGAAGACCGTTGTTCTTAAGAAGGATAGAAGTCGGCGCAGCAACATCACCTGTGTAACCAACGAACTTCTCTTCTTGTGCTAGGCCAGTTGTTGAACCGTCAGCCAAAGACACAACAAGCTTGCCGCCTTCAATTGCGTACTTAGTGCTACCAACGTGTGACCCAGCAGCCAATGGTGCCGCTGTATCAAGAACACCACGTGCGTATGCGATAACTTTGTCGCCACGCACTTTGTTGTAACCGCCTTTTGCTTTCTCTGCACCACCTTCTTCAGAGATAACAGTAGAGCCGTAAAGCGCATCGTATAGTGAACCCCAACGAGCGTTAGAAGCGTTCAATGCGAAACGTGCATTCATTACAGGTACAACCAACTGAGGACCAGCCATTTCAGCAATTTCTGGCTCTACGTTTTGAGTAGTTGCATCGAAGTCAGCACCTTCTTCTACAAGGTAACCAATCTCTTGTAGGAATGCTTTGTATTCTGCGAAATCGAAGTCTTGACCTTTACTCTCGGTGTGGAAAGCGTCAATCTTAGCTTGGATATCATCACGCTTTGCAAGCAACTCACGGTTACGTGGTGCTAGTTCGTTCGCGATAGCACTGAAGCTTGACCAAAATGCTTCTTGATCAACACCTGTGCCTGGAATTGCTTTTTCGTTTACGAAATCGTATAGCTCTTTTGCGACCTGAAGGCCCGCAGCTTGAACGCGTTCTGTCATGTTTGTATTCGCCTCAACGCTTTAATTACTTAGAAAACCGCTCTCAATACCTTGGTAAAAAGTCGAGAAACGTCTAAAAAAGGGGCGCAAATAGTACATGAAAATCGTTCAAATCCCAACCACTGACAACGTGCAAAGCTATTCACCATGTTAATAGTCGTTGTCATGCTAGACGCCTGAGCAGTCAGGCTTTTTGCAGCAGCGATCAAATTTTGAGCTACACTCAAATAAAACAACAATTTATCACAACAAGCTTAGAGATTAGTTTATGTCGGCAGTGACGATTACAATCGCCATTGGAAGCCTTATTTGCGCAGGTATTGCATTGATCGTATTCGTTCAGGCAAGAGAGAAGGCGCGTATTGAGCGATTACGTCTGATCATCAAACTACAAGACCGACACACCAACATTCAAAACATCCTATCTAACATGCCACCGCAGTACCTCAATCCTACTTTGAGAAAAATTCTGCACGAGCAATCCATCGAAACCATCAAAGAACTCACTAAATTCAAACCCTCGTCTAAACACGCCGGTTACATTCAAGAAGACGAGCGAGCTATAAAGGAACTCCAAGAAAACCCGCAAAATCTTCCACCCGTTAAGGTTGACTCAACTGAGAAAGCCCGCGAGGTACGCATCATGCTGCAAAACTTATATAAGTTGCTGCATTTTTGGCGTAAAAAATCGCAGCTTTCACCCGATTTAGCCCAGCAACAGATGGCTCATGTAGGTTTTCTAGCGCGACAATCCAAGGCAGATTTATTTGCAGAGAAAGCAAAGCAAGCCGAGCTTGCAGGTAAACCGCGTGTTGCTATCCACAACTACCATAGTGCCATTGAGGTGTTAAGTGACGTATCAACGCACCCTTCTGCGATGCAAAATATTCAGGCATACAAACAAAAAATGGCAGAGCTGAATAAGAAAGCAGATCAACGTACTGAAGAGATCAATGCAAAAGCACAAGGTGAGCTTGAACAAAGCAGTGAATGGGACGATTTTTTGAGCCCAGAAGAAGACTGGAAGAAAAAGAATAGTTACTACGATGATTAACGAAAGAGCTCGCTAATTAAGCGCGCTCTTTATATGGCACTACTTGAATACCTGAGGCACTAGGCCAGCAAATCTTTAATATCTTGCTCGATGGCTTTCGGCTCAGTCTTAGGTGCGTAGCGCTTCAAGATCTCTCCCTCAGCATTGACCAAAAACTTGGTGAAGTTCCATTTAATTTTCTCAGAACCGAGCATCCCTTTAGCATTTGTTTTTAACAACGAGAATAAAGGGTGTGTGTCAGGGCCATTCACGTCGACCTTACTGAACATCGGGAATGTGACACCATAATTTAGCTCGCAAAACTCGCTAATTTGACTGTCGCTACCTGGGTCTTGGCTTAAGAACTGATTGCAAGGAAAGCCCAAGATTTCTAGGCCCTGTTCTTTGTAGGTTTCGTACAACGATTCCAAACCTTTGAACTGCGGTGTAAAACCACACTTACTGGCTGTATTTACTACGAGTAATGTCTTGCCCTTGTAGTCTGATAGAGACTTGGTTTCACCTTTGATTGTGGTGACTTCAATATCGTAAATCGCACTCATTCACTGTCTTCCTGATTATGTTTTTAGTTCCAATGCACCTTCAGTACGTGTACCTTATCTGATCCGATCAAACAAAGACAGCGAGGTAATACGATTAAAAGATGAATACGCGGCATCCAAGCTAAATTGCTGTAATGACAGCAAACTTACTGTTTCTGCGTAATCAATGGATTCCAAGTTACCTAGTACTTCTTGGGTAAGAATCTCCGCATCTTTTAACTGCTCTAGCCCTGTGTCGAGCGTATTGAGACGCGCTCCCAATTGGCCTCGCGCCTCAAGCACCGATGTTGCCGCAAAATCAAAGTTGGCAATCGTCCCTTCTAGTAAGGATTCAAACGCTTCGCGCCCATCTGTCGTCGGCGCGAAGTTACGTAAGCCGTAGACGAACTTCTCTACCGTTGTAAGCAAACCTTGCTTCTCGGTAGATTCAACTGTAAAAGTGTCGCCCGTGGCTGGCGCTCCCCGAATTTCGAACTGAGTACCCTGAGCGTTGATCGTGCCATTTGGTGCATACGCGACATTCGACTGAAGTGTTAACCCTGTCGATTTCTCACGGAGATCAAACGTGTTTGGCGATGTAAATTCAATCACCAAATCTTCAGGATAAAACGCATCATAGTCAGCTTGATCGACCACTTGACCGACCGTAATTGTTGCCGGCGGCTCTGCTTGGTTTCCCTCGCTGGCTCGCGTAAAGAATGAGTTCGTATAGGTGGGCATATCTTCGAAAATAGCCTGCCCATTGATAGTTGATTGAATGGTGACTGAAGCGTCGATTTGAACGTAACGAACCCCTTCATCACCATGGTAGCGATACGAACCAGAATCGTCTTGTTGAAAGGGCTGTGTTCCGCCTTGAAATCCGCTGAATACATACTCGCCACTTGCATCGCGTGCATTGAGTAGCCCTGCTAACTGGTCTAGACGTGACTCTACTTCTGCGGCGATCGAACCTAGATCGTCTTTTGTAAGCGCACCATTACCCGCTGAAACCGCAAGCGTTCTCAAACGCTCAATCACTTCGTTGATGCCACCTAAGCGATCATCTTGCAGTGATAAACGCCCTTCAGCCAATTCAACATTTCGTTGAAACTGCTGATTAACCGACAGCTCCTGTTTCAGCTCTAGAATACGCGTGGAAGCAACAGGATCATCGGCTGGCGTCAGTACGCGCTTGCCCGACGCGAGCTGCTGCTGCGTTTTCTGTTGTTGCGCGGTGACATCTTGAATAGACGACATCGCTCTGTCATAGATCTGTACTGTAGAGATTCTCATATGTGCTCGTTCCTATCTCTATCTAAATGCGCCTAGCAGGGTATCGAATAAATCTCGTGCCACCGAGACCACCTGTGCAGAGGCGTTATATGCAGCCTGAAACTGCACTAATTTGCCTGCTTCTTCATCTAAGTTCACCGCTGCGATTGAGTCTCTTAGACCGGATGTTTGATCTAGCAAAGCCTTGGCAGACTCACTCTCAAGACGCGCTCTATTGGTTACAGTGCCGACTTTCTCGACCACTTGCGCATAGGACTCACCATACGAGACCGAACCCTCAACTAAGCCTTCAAACTCGAGCCCCGCCATCGCTAAGGCATTTCTGTTATCAGATACACCATCGGTATTGTATTCAATGGTGAACTCATCCCCTTTTACACTTTCGCCTTGAATTTCAAACGTAAAACCACGATAAGCTGATAATGCTGGCGGCGCTAAATCAAACACTGTCGCCGTATTGCTCGTAAATGAAATACCTTGCGCCATCGACACATCAACAGCACCAGCCACCGCTATACCTTGTGCAGAGTTGACGGTTTGCGTGGCGACAACTGGCGAACCAGCAGCATACGGATCAATACGACTTACATCGACACTATCACCAAGACCCGTCACCTCAATAACAATGTCTTCGCCCGTCACAGAACGCAGGTCTATTTGGGTTCCATCACTGACAGCAATAACGTCAAGGTTAGGGTTATCGTTAATGGCACGCGCTATTTCTACTGGCGTATAGGTAGCAGGAGGCGTAACGGTAATCGTCTCACCATTAATGATTAAACCTAAAGGGTTCGGGTCACCATCATCTACAAAATTAGTGAGTCGCACTTGCGTGTAGGCATTTGCTTTAATGCCCTCGACGGCAGTGAGATCTTGTACGATTTGTCTGGCGGAGCTGTTAGCCGCAATATTCACTGTTTGCGATGTCACGATTCCGGTATTGGTGTCTCGAGACTGAACTTGTAAGGTTTGCGCGCCATAACCGTTTACAAAAGGTCCCGCGCCAGCTGCTGGTAGCGTCAAGGTATCTGGCCCTGTTGCCGACACTAAGGTTTCACCTGGGTCGGACGTAAACAACATGTTGCTTAAGCCTTGCGCATAAAACTGGTTATTGATCGGTGGCGACAAAGGCTCAGGACTAGCCGGATTGCTGTTATCAAGCACTTCGTAATAATTATCTGTGACGAAGCGAATCAACAAAGGAGGGCTCAGCTCACCTGGCACTGCAAATTCTGACAAACGTTGATTGGTCAGAGGGTTATTAACATCGAGCATTTCACCTAGCGTAATTTCAGCGTTACCAATATTACCTAAGCTACTGCGCGAACGAATGGGCGATGCTAAAGCGATCTCATCGACTCGATCAATCACTTGCTCAAAATTGATAGCGCCAGCTTGCGTGGGATAAAGCGTAAAGCGATCCCCTTCTTTGAACGTGCCACCATTAAACGATAACTGAAAACCATCGATCGAAACGCGATTAGGGAAAACATTCGACAGGGTCGATTTATAAACGGTTTCGTCTGTGGATTGATTCACCACAATAAAGTCGGCATCGGTCGGCCCTTCAAATCTCAACTCATAGTTATCCGTGGTGAGCTGTGATGTATCTTGAATGAAAATCGACACCGATTGATCATAAGGTGGTGTATTCAATGAGTTTGCAAGAACACGTTCCGCCGCAACGGCTGGATCGTTAATATCGGCAAAAAACAAACCGCCTAAGTTGTTCTCTAGATCCATGCCCACCGCATGCTGATCGTTCATCGAATCCGCTAATGTCATGGCAATACGACCAATAGCATTAATGGATGTGGTCAGCTCTCCATCGCGAAACGCTAATAAGCCACCGACGGAGCCACCAGTAACATTATCGGTGATGTTTTGCTGTAGCCCATCTTTGACGATGGCGAGATCTAATAAGCGTCCATCAGCAGGATTACGAATGGTCTGTAGCTGAGACGCAGAATTGCCTAATACGAGCGGGTCGCCTTTTCCGAGATACACATTTACTGTTCCGTTGTTCGGGTTTTCAACAACAGAAAGTTGAACGTATTCAGATAGTTCACGCAATAGTTCGTCGCGTTCATCAAGCAATTGATTCGGCTTTTGACCTTCACCTGTAGAACTACTAGCGAGTGCGATAGCTGCATTCGTTTCAGCCAGCCCCTGCGCCAGCGCATTGATCGATGAGACATCCGCTTCAAGATTCTGATTGATGTTTGCAACAACACCTTCAAGACGCGCCGCCAATGTTTGAAAGCGCGATACTAAGCCTTCCGCTTGCGTGAGCAATAATTGACGCTGAGGTACCGACGTTGGGTCTTCAGCCGCGCCTTGCAAAGATTCAAAGAAACGGCTCAGTGATGGCGTTAGACCTGTCGCCTCACTCGCTAAAAGATTATCGATGACAGAAGCTTGATCAAGAATCGCCTCACGTTCGTTATAAATACTGGTATCAAAACGCTGCTGCGCCAAAACAAAGTCCGATGTAATACGACGAATCGCATCAACACTTGCGCCCTGCCCAACATAACCTGCAGCCGTTAGCTCCCCTGGTTTATCAACAAAGATCGCTTCTTGGCGGCTATATCCAGGCGTATTAATGTTCGCAACGTTATTACCTGTGACAGACAGGCCAACCTGATGCGTTTTTAAGCCACTAATACCTATGTTAATTAAATCAGCCACGTCTAGTTACCACCCTTTACTGATTGAAAGATGGCATCCATGTCTGACAAACGATTCTGAACAATATTTCCAATTTTGTTCGCGTACTCTGGATCAGTCGCATAACCAGATTGCTGCAATGCTTGCGCAAAGGCGATCGGCTGTTCTTTCATAGAAAGCGCTTCTTCATAACGCGGATTGCCTTCTAAGAACTTGGCATAATCAGCAAAGCTTTCTTCATAAGATTGATAGGTTCTAAAGCTATCACGCTGCTTTAAGGCGACTCCCTGATGAAACTCAGTGGTAAGAATATTGGTGCTGTCACCTTGCCAACCATTATTGGCCTTAATGCCAAATAGGTTGAAACTTGGAGCTCCGTCTTCACGCAATATTGGTTTGTTTCCCCAACCAGTTTCAAGCGCTGACTGAGCCAACATGAGTTTGGCTGAGATGCCAGTTTGGGCTTCGATTTTTTGAGCAATCGGAGCAAGCGATGCAATAAAATCATTTGGACTATTAAATACAGTCTTTTTAAGCTCGCTAGTTCCTGACGTTAACAATGAAGCATTCTCTTCATTGCTCGCATCATTCGCTTGCTTAGCACTCAATTGATCAACTTGTTGCATTGCTTCAACGAGCTTCGCAGGCTCTAATCGAGGGAAGCCTTTACGCTCATAATCGCTCAAGGACATCTTCTTGTTCGCGATACTGAGGTCGCTCGGTACTAAGCCCTTACTTTCTAATATCTGGCGCTCGATAACTTCAGCGAGGCCAATACCGCCGCCGTTTTTCCCCGCCAATGACACAGAAATCTGGGAGTCGAACATTTCTTGATAGAATTCGCTCTCATTACTAGAAAGAATATTGCCTTCTGACAAGCCCTTATTCGCCTCTCGCATTGATTTGAGCATCATTGAAATAAACAAGGACTCAAACTGCTCGGCAACTGCTTTGATACCCTCTCGTGTATCTTTAGTTGAGGCAGACTTTAGCCCCTGCAGCGCAGATAAATCGTTGTAGTTGGAGACGTCTGGCGTTTGGATCATTAGATCACCACCAAATCCGCTTTCAGTGCGCCAGCTTGTTTGAGCGCTTCTAGCACCGCCATGATATCGCCAGGTGCTGCTCCTACACGGTTAACAGCTTGTACAATCTCACTAAGCGTGGTCGCAGGACCAAACTCAAACATGCGGCCTTTTTCTTGTTCAGCACTGACATCTGAACGCGGCACAACGACTGTTTGGCCGTCCGAAAATGGATTAGGTTGGCTGACTTCAGCTTGCTCGTTGATCGTCACCGTCAAACTGCCATGGGTTACAGCGGCAGGAAGTACTTTTACATTTTGCCCAACAACGATGGTTCCAGTTCGCGAATTAATAATGACTTTTGCGGCAGCCTCACCTGGCTCAACATTCAGATTTTCTAGCATTGCGAGATACGACACGCGCTGCGCTGAGTCCCTCGGAGCACGCACACGAATTGATGTGCCGTCTTGCGCATAGGCTGTGTCCGGACCAAGCATATCGTTGATTTGCTGCGAGACGTTCATGGCCGTTGTAAAGTCAGGCTGATGCAAATTAAATGTGATCGTATCGCCTTGGCTAAACGGACTCGCAATACCGCGCTCTACCGTCGCACCATTTGGTATACGCCCCACACTTGGAACATTCACCGTAATCGATGAACCATCGCTACCATCTGCACCAAAACCACCAACGACCAAACTGCCCTGCGACATGGCATAAATTCGACCATCGGCACCTTTAAGCGGTGTCATTAGCAAAGACCCGCCACGTAGGCTCTTCGAATCACCGAGGCTTGATACCGTGACATCAATGCGTTGGCCAGGTTTGGCGAACGCGGGCAAATCCGCATGCACGGCAACCGCTGCAATATTCTTCGCTTTTGGATCAACACCAGGTGGAATCGTGATACCAAATTGATTCATCAAATTACGGAATGTTTGGCTCGTAAATGGGGTTTTATCACCCGTGCCATCTAAACCAACAACGAGACCATAACCGATCAATTGGTTGCTTCGGACACCTTCAATACTTGCCATATCTTTCAATCTATCTGCGTGCGCAGGCGATAGTAACCACACACTTACTAGCACGATACATAATAAATTTATTAGAAAAGATAATTGTCTCAGCATCATTAACGCTCCCTACTACAGAGGCCACCATTCGCTGTTAAAGAATCGCGTCAACCAACCTTGTCGATTCACTTGATCAAACTCACCCGTGCCACCATATGCGATTCGGGCATTCGCAATTTTTGAAGACGGAACCGTGTTATCAATACCGATATCTTGAGGTCGAATCAGACCAGTTAAACGGATGTACTCATCCCCTTGATTCAAACTCAACCATTTCTCACCTTGCACGCGAAGTAATCCGTTAGGAAACACCTCGGCAACAGTGACTGAAATAGCACCCGCAAGACTATTGCTTTGCCCAGATTCAGCTGAGCCCTCAAATTCGCGTTCAAACGATGGATCGGTTGCTAAGCTCATACCCTTAAAGCTGATGGTATTGCCGAGAATACTCGCTTCGTTAAAGTCGACTTCATCGCTTTTGTCATAAGTCGTGTCTGCGCTTTTACTCGCTCGCGTGGACTCTTGCAGGTTCACGGTCAAGATGTCACCGACATTGATCGCAACTTGATCGCCATAGACACTAAACTGGCGATGAGATTGAAAAATACTACCGGTCACAGGTTCACCCATACGCAAGCTTTGCGCAGGGATCGGCGCATATCTGGGATCATCCGGAACAGGGTGCTCTCGCGTAATCGCAGCACAACCAACGCTCGCCAAAATGGCAAGCGTATTAGCAAGTTTCAATGCAGCTTTGATTACGTTCAACATAGACAAAAACTCAACAACAGCATTACACGTTCTGCGAGATAAACTGCAGCATTTGATCTGCAGTCGAAACGACTTTTGAGTTCATTTCGTAGGCGCGCTGCGTGGTAATCATGTTCACCAACTCAGTCACAACATCTACGTTTGAGGTTTCCAACATGCCTTGGCTCACCGCGCCAATTCCATCTAAGCCAGGCGTGCCAACAATTGGGTTGCCACTAGCTTCGGTTTCGCGGAACAAGTTATTACCAATGGCTTTTAAACCTTGCGGGTTAATAAAATCTGCAAGATCAATTTGCCCAAGGTTCTGCAAAGCTGGATCACCCGCAACAGTGCCTGTAATCACGCCATCTTCGCCAATCGTAATTTCGTTCATTCCTTCTGGAATAGTTATGGCTGGCTCTAAGGCGTGGCCGTTAGCGGTCACAACTTGCCCATCTGAATTAATCTGAAATCTACCATCGCGCGTGTATGCGGTAGACCCGTCAGGTAAGGCAATCTGAAACATGCCTCGACCAGAGATCGCCATATCTAGAGGACGCTCCGTTACCTGCATTGAGCCTTGACTAAATTCTTTAACCGTTCCAACAACACGAACACCCGTACCAAGCTGCAGGCCTGATGGGAGCTGAGAATCCTGTGAGCTAAGCGCACCTGGATCTCTCTTAATTTGATATAGAAGATCTTGAAAAACTGCGTCATCACGTTTGTAACCAACGGTGCCGACATTGGCCAAGTTATTCGAAATGGTCGATAACTTGGTATCTTGTGCACTCAGGCCCGTTTGACTGACATATAAAGCGGGATGCATGACTCTCTCCTATCTAGAACAACCCAAGCGAGGGGTTGACCTGAAATCGGGCAGCAAAATCATGCCGCCCACGACGTTAAATTGACTTATTTAGGAAAATTGCAACAAGCGTGCCGAAGCTTCACTATTTTGATCAGCTTGACTCATTAATTTGACTTGCAGCTCGTATTGACGCGAAAGCGTAAGAATTTCGGTTAACGCAGATACGGCATTCACATTCGAACCTTCAAGAAAACCAGATTCAACGCGAATGGTTTCATCTAAAGGAGGCTCAATACCATCTTTGACGTACATTAAACCGTCACCACGTTTTTCCATATTGGCAGGATCTGGATTCACCAAGCGAATACGATCAATCTGTACAACTGCAGCCTCACCACCTAGCGGGATAACGGAGATAGCTCCATCCACTCCAATCTCAACTCCAGCCGATGGAGGAACAACAATTGGCCCACCCTCACCCAGAACTTCTAGACCCGAACCTGTGCGCAAGAAACCGTTTACATCAATCTGCAAATCACCCGCGCGCGTAAAGGCTTGCTCGCCATCAGGAGACTGAACAGCAATCCAGCCCTCACCCTTTAAAGCGATATCTAGCGCATTGCCTGTTTCCTGCAGCGGACCTTGCTCAAAGCGCGTCGCTGGACGCTCTGTCATTGAATATGCACGACTTGGAAAATGCTCACCATACACAGACATCGCGCGCGCCTGCGCGAAATCTTCTTTAAACCCCGTGGTATTCACATTCGCCAAATTGTTGGAATGTGCGCGTTGCGCATACATATTTTGCTTTGCGCCACTCATCGCAATATATAAAGCTTTATCCACTTGAGTGTCCTTTTTTCGTCAGATATTTACTATTAAGAGGTATAAAGCAATTTATCTGCCAAGGACTAAACCCAAAAAAGGAAAACACAGAAGTGCTTCCCTTTTTTATCGCCTTCAACCAGAAGGCGGCGAATATCAAAAAAGAAAATTAGATATTCAGAATAGTCTGCTGAATCGTATCAGCGGTCTCGATAGTCTTTGAGTTAGCCTGATAATTACGCTGAGCAACGATCAAGTTCACCAGCTCTTGCGACAAATCAACATTCGATGACTCTGTCGCAGAAGAAGTTAATAAGCCTAATGATGCAGTCCCCGGCGCACCAACAACAGCATCACCAGAAGCAAATGTTTCTACCCAAACACTGTCACCAACCGGCGCCAAACCCTCTTTGTCTCGGAAGTTTGCCAAAGCTACTTGACCAAGAACCTGAGTCTCACCATTTGAGAAACGCGACAAAATAACACCTGAACTGTCTACATCTAGACCAACCAGTCGACCGGTTGTATACCCATTTTGCCCTAAGTCATTCACAGCAAACGGGCTGCCGAATTGCGTCAGTGTAGCGATATCGATTTCAAAGTTTGAACTGGTTGGAGGGAATTCTACCGGCAAGGTTCCGCCGTCTACCAAATTGATCGGTAATGCCGCGCCATTTGGATCACCATTTTCATCACGAGGCACCCAGTTAGAAATCAACACATCATCGGTCAAAGTCTGATTAAGCGAACCATCGCCATTGAAGACAACGTTGAATGTTGCGCGAGACGCCTGATCGCCAATTAAAGGGTCACCCACATCGAAGCCATCAATTTGAACATGCATCTGCCAAGTGCTCTGCTCTTGTGCCACGTTAGATGGCTGAGGCTGCTTCACAAAATACAAGTTCAAGATATGCGAGTTACCAAGACTATCGAAGATTTCTGTTGACGTTGCATGGTTATAAGTACCTGCATCTGTTGGATCAAAGCCATTATTGACAAATGGCTGACCAACGGTTGAACCAACGAGTGTGCCGGTACCAGAACTAAAGGAGAAGTTGTCATCCAAGGTAAAGTCGACAACACCACCAACCGTTGCCGCGACAGTACCGCCAACTGCTAAAGCAAGTGCACCAGGAGAAGAGCCTTCAATGTTGTATGCGTCACCTGCTGCACCCGCAACACCGAAGCGCAAATCTTCACCCTGATCTTGAATAATTTCTAGGTCACCTGCGCCATTGATAACAGCAGTAGTACCGACTAATGCAGACGAGTTAATTTGCTGACCAATGTCCGCCAATTGCTCGGCATTGGTTTGGGTTGCAGCTGAAGATGGCTGAAACGTCACGCCATTGACAGTAATCGTCATTGAATCAGAAGTGTTAGCCCAGCTCGCCACTGGTACCGTCACAGTTGTTCTTGCCGTTGCATTTACACCATCAACCGCACTGAAACGATCAGCGACAGCTCGCGCACTTTCGTTAGCGACAGTGGTTACGTTCTCTGTTGTAGTCGGCGTAGCAGGGTTACCGTCATCATAGGTGATTGTAACGGTCTGAGCTGAGTAGTTGTTGTTGGCACCAGCTTGCGCAATACCAACTTCCGTACCATCAGCAACTACAGTTGTACCTGAAACCGCCAAAACTGATTCAGAAGAATCGAGGTTCAACAAAGTATTAACAGAGGTTGTTTGACGTGGCGCCAAGTCATTCGTTTCTACTTCCAGATCACCAAGCACACCAGACACATTGCCTTCGTCATCAGCCTGAAAACCTTGAACTTGCATTCCAGTATTATTAACAAGGAAGCCTTCTCGGTTCACACCAAATTGCCCTGCACGCGTATATTTCACTTCATCGTTATCATTGACGATGAAGTAACCGTTACCGGTAATCGCCATATCAAGGCCGTTATCAGTGAACTCAACATTACCTTGGCTGTGGATCTGACGAATAGCCTGCACCTGCACACCATCACCAACGTCGGTTACCCCACCGCCAAAAAAGCTATTTGAATAGGCATCACCAAATTCAGCACGTGAACGCTTGAAACCAACCGTACTTGCATTCGCAATATTATTACCAGTGACCTCGAGGTCTGTTGCGGATACTTTTAATCCACTGAGTGCTACATTGAATGTCATATTGAACCTCTACTGATTAATTAATTAATTTCGCGCANGTTNTNACCGCTAACGG
>NZ_LWGF01000757.1:0-52504 GCF_001635355.1 Oleiphilus sp. HI0125 | reverse complement strand
ATTGAACGTCTGCCGATGCCATCTCGTCATCCGGCGCTAAATCGGGGTGCAACTCACGAGGTAGGGATACTTCAGAATGTCGTACGTAAAAAATTTGACCAGGATTGAGCTCTAGGCCGACATCGGCTTGCAAATTCATATCGAAAGCGATCATCAACTTATCATCGAAAGCCTCGAAGCCAAGCATCGGTAAAAAGCTCTTTCTTACTGCGAAGTCGTAACTTCCAGCAGGAAGCTCTACGACAGTCCAACTGCCGGAGCGAAGATTAAATACGAGCTCGTCGTTCAAGTAATAACTCGGCGCTTCCATCTCTTCATCTGCCCATTGGCTACTTGGGCGGTAAAAGTAGATCAGTGCGTTAACTTCACTATCCCATTCGGTAGATTTTAATTCTTGAAATGGTCGACCTGTTTCATTCGGAAAGTAATACGAACCGAAATTCCGCCCAGTCGACCAATAAATCGATGGATACCAACCACGACCCTGTTTGTGAAAAGGCTTTGAATAAGGTGCGGTTGTATCAGAGAACGCAACATTAGAAACGCCGAGCATCGCGACCACAAACGTCGCGCTCAAACAAAGTTGAAATAGCAAGTAAAAGTAATTCATTCCTGAAGTATACCAATGAGCCCTAATTAATTTTGCGAAGTACTAGGCGATTTGCTTGCCAACACTTCTAGTTTCAACTCATTTAATTGGCGTTCAAGCCCAACAATTCTCTCATTGATCTGTCGTCGACTTGCGTTGATAGAAGCAATAGATTCCGTATTTTCAGCCACGGCCTTACTGTTATTTGGCTGAGAATTTATATTGCGCGCCAACTCCGCAACACTTTGCTCTAGCGACTCACGCGTCAACGATAGCTCACTCGCAACATTGGCGCTTTGCTTCTTAATCAGGCCAATCTGATCCGCCATCGCCTGATTATTCCCTAATCTAACTTCTAGCTGCTTGAGCATTTGCTCTTGCTTCGCAACAGAAGCCTCCAAAGGTTTTAGATCTTTGTTTTTCAAAGCATTGAGCTGTAGCTTCACGCTATCAACTCTATCTTTATTTTCAGCAATTGCTTTGCGATTTTTATCTCCTGCAACGCCCCAAAGCTTACGCATTTCAGAATCTAAAAATTTAAGTTGTTTAGTTGCACTACTACCAGCTTGCTCAATTTCCGCTCCCGCTTCATTAAGCTCACCTTCCAATCGCGCCATAGAAAGCTTACTTTGGTTAATGAATGCCAGCGCTTCCGACAAATCTTTATTCAGCGCATCGACCGTTCTTTTCTGCTCTAAATATGCCCAACCCAAAAACGCAAAAAGCACCAAAGTTAGAGCAAAGCACCCTATAAATAATGGAAGCCCTGAATTCCCAGCTTGTTTTTGCGACTTATCATTTTCGACAGCTTTCTTTGGCTTTGACTTTTTCGAAGCAGTCACGCCAGAAGAGCGCTCTTGAAACCTATCTAACTCATCGCGCTCAGGCCTTAACCCATCCATAAACAACCTCTTTATTATCACTCTTGTCCTAGGGATAAATTCTATCGTGATGATCGGTATTTCTAAATAGCATTTGCATGGTATTCATTCGATGAATAAGATGAGCACCCCACCCCATCAGCTGAAATGCAGCGGTTTTTAAGGAGTCAAACCATGCAAGCGAAAGTAGGTATTATTATGGGCTCAACATCAGATTGGCCCACTATGGAGCATGCAGCGAACATGCTCGACACTCTTGGCGTGAGCTATGAAACACAGGTTGTGTCTGCACACAGAACACCCGACCTGTTGTTTGATTACGCATCTTCTGCTGCCGAGCGTGGTATTCAAGTCATTATTGCTGGCGCAGGTGGTGCAGCCCATCTACCTGGTATGGTGGCATCAAAAACTGAACTCCCAGTTTTAGGCGTTCCAGTTCAATCAAAGGCATTGAATGGCATTGACTCACTACTATCAATCGCTCAAATGCCAGGCGGCATTGCCGTCGGGACACTTGCCATCGGCACACCGGGCGCCAAGAACGCAGGATTGCTAGCGGGGCAAATCATCGCTCTGAACGACCAAGCCGTTAAAGAGAAGCTTGTTGCATTTAGAACGCAACAAACCGAAAGTGTACTCGCTCAATCAGATCCGCGAGGGTAATCATGAAATCTATTGGAGTTCTTGGCGCTGGTCAACTCGGCAGAATGCTTGCCTTAGCAGGTCTTCCTCTTGAGGCGAAATTTCGCTTCTTTGATACAAGTGGAAGCCCAAGTGTTGGCTTAGAACCAACGTATAGTGTTAAAGACAAGCCTATCAAAAGCCAAGAACTTCAAGAGTTCATAGATGCATGCGACGTCATCACTTATGAGTTCGAGCACCTACCGGTCGAATTAACTCAACATATCGAAAAAGAACATACGCTCTACCCGCCGTCAAAATCTATCGAAATTTGCCAAGATAGAGAGAAAGAAAAAGCCTTATTTAATGAATTATCGATTCCAACAACTCGATACAAAATTATTCATAAAGAAAGCGACCTTTCCGAAGCAGTTCAAGAGCTTGGCTTACCACTAGTCTGCAAAACGACGCGAGAAGGTTATGATGGAAAAGGGCAGTTTATTCTTCGCTCTGCTGAAGATATCCCAAAAGCTTGGAGCGCTATCGGATCAACCACGTTAATAGCTGAGGAATTTATAAATTTCTCTCGAGAACTGTCGATTATTGCGGCACGCAGCGCATCGGGCGAGATAGCAATTTATCCACTAGCAGAGAACCAACACAACGATGGAATTCTTCGATTCTCTACCGTTCCAGCGCCTTCCGTAAATGAAGATATTCAACGCCAAGCAGACTTGTATATCAAAGACTTGATTGCAGAATTGGAGCACGTTGGAATATTAACACTTGAACTATTCGAAACTACGAACGGCCTAGTTGCAAACGAAATGGCACCTCGTGTTCATAATTCAGGGCATTGGAGTATGCTTGGCGCGCACTGCAGCCAATTCGAGAATCACATCAGAGCGATATGCGACCTGCCACTCGGAAGTACCGAAGCCTTGTCACCAACCTGCATGATAAACCTCATCTCCCACAAAGGAGATATTCGAAAAATTCTTGAGCTTCCTTATGCTCAAGTTCATCTCTACGATAAAGAAGAGAGAGCAGGCAGAAAATTGGGGCATATCAACGTCACTGCTAGCTCATATGAAGAGCTAAAATGGCGCGTCGAGAATATCGTTCAATTTCTCCCTGATTACCCCCAATGCCTACAGTTGAAAAACTAAAAGGCACCCCAACTTATACAAATGACTACTAATTGAGGCTCATCTGAACAGCCATCAACCTCGTAGATGTATTTGAACCGAGGTGGTATGATCTTCAGCTTTGAAAACAATGCTAAGTCACCGCCTCGGTGGTGTTTTAATTTTAGGGAGAAGCCTAATGGCAATCGAATTACCTGCGCTACCATACGCAATTGACGCTCTTGCACCACACATTTCTCAAGAAACTCTTGAATTCCACCACGGCAAACACCACAAGACTTACGTTGATAAGTTAAACGGCATGATCCCTGGAACTGAATACGAAGGAAAAACACTTGAAGAAATCATCACTTCTTCTTCAGGTCCTGTATTCAACAACGCAGCCCAGATCTGGAACCACACGTTTTACTGGAATTGCTTGAGCCCGAATGGCGGTGGCGCACCAACTGGTAAAGTTGCTGATGCAATTAACGAAGCATTTGGATCTTTCGAAGAATTCCAAGCAGCATTTAACGACAAAGCCGTAAACAACTTTGGCTCAAGCTGGACTTGGTTGGTTAAAAATGCGGATGGTTCTTTGGAGATCGTTAACACATCAAATGCAGGCACTCCAATGACAGAAGGTCAAACTGCACTTCTAACAGTTGATCTTTGGGAGCACGCTTACTACATCGATTACCGTAATGTTCGTCCTACTTATTTGAATGCGTTCTGGGCACTTGTAAACTGGGGTTTCGTTGCTGAAAACCTAGGTTAATATTGCCTCCTTGTTTTTAGTACATTGCACTAAAATCAAGGCATAAAAAAACCGGAGTTTAATTACTCCGGTTTTTTTATGCCTGAAATAGCCTTATCGGATACTATTTCCATCATAGAGACTTTCAACTGTCGGCTTCTCTCTGGCGCGCAGCTCTTCTTCATCTTCGCCTTGCGCAACTTTCGTCTCCAAATTCAACTGCCAAAGCTGATCAAACTTCTGCTCCGTCACTGCACGAGTTGAAGCTTTGTCACGAAGAATGGTTGGCCTTAAGAACACCAATAGATTTTGCTTTGTCACAACCTTAGATGTGCTTTTAAATAGATTACCCAGCAATGGGATATCACCCAATAAAGGAACTTTACTTTCACTGACCTGAACATCATCTCGAATTAAACCACCAAGAACGATTGTCTCACCATCATCGGCCAATACATTCGTTTTGATCTGTCGCTTAGTGGTAATAATGTCTGCACCAGCAGTCGATGGCGATACACCTGAGATTTCTTGTTCAATTTCAAGACGCACCAAATCGCCTTCGCTGATACTTGGAGTAACAATCAATTTCACACCCACATCTTCACGCTCGATCGTTGTAAACGGATCAGAAGTCCCTGCACCGCCAGAACTAGATTGCCCGGTAATAATAGGGATGTTCTCACCAACGATAATTGAAGATTCTTGATTATCCATTGTAATAACTTTCGGCGTAGACAATACATTAGCCCCCGCATCACCCTCTAATGCCTGCACAAGGGCTCCCCAGCTCACGCCATTACGACTTTCTTCTCCGATTCCAATCGTAATACCCGTTGATGGCGAGCCTAATAATGTGGGATCTAAATCACCGTTCGGGTCATTGTCTTGATCGACCAAAGCACCAATGACGTTTGCAGCACTCAAACCGATTTCATTGAAGTTAGTAAATACACCGGGCACTGAAGCACCTTGATCATAAAGCGCCCACTGAACACCTAGTTTGTTATCAGTATTATCTTGAATTTCTACGATAGCGGCTTCGATTAAGACTTGTGCTCTGCGCACATCAAGCTCGTCAATTACGCCTTCAAGCTCTTGTAGAAGAGAAGGTTCAGCTCGAATAACCAAAGCATTCAGGCCCTCATCTGCATATACGCTCGCTTCCGCTTTAGGCGCCGCATTGCCTTTGTCTGCAGCCTCTTCACTTACAATATCACCCATTAATCCGCTTAGAAGATCTGCGATCTCTTCCGCATCAGCATGTTTTAAGCGCACGACCTTGGTTTTACCACCTGTTGAGGACGGTTGATCAAGCTTCATGATCAACACTCTCATTTTTTCACGGAAAGGCTCATCACCACGAAGGATCAAACGATTACTGCGCTGATCCGCAACCACTGAAAACTTGTTCGCTCCCTTTCCTTTTGCCGCTGCGCCAAGTTCACTAGGCGCAAGCTCTTCAAGAAGCTTGACCATATCGCCAACCCAAGCCTCCTGAAGCTGAATAACTTCAAGCTCGTATTTAGAGGGGCTATCAAGCTCATCAATAATCTTACTAATGCGCTTAATATTCGCGACATGATCACTAATAATAAGGGCATTCGCCGCAGCAACGCCGGCTAAATGACCATATTTTGCGACCATCGGGCGAAGAATTGGAACAAGCTCAAGAGCATTTGCATTGTTCACTTGAATAACACGCGTTACGATTTGTTCGTTAGGCGTTCGTTTGAAAAGAGCATCGTTAGACGCCTCTTGCTTTGCATTGTTCTGCTGAACAATCTTAATCACACCGGTTCCGGGTATCGCTGCGAAACCATGAACGCCCAAAACGGATAGAAACATCTCATAGACAGCATCTTTACTCATCTCTGCGTTAGAGACGACAGTTACTTTACCTTTTACTCGAGGATCAATAACAAAGCTATAACCGGTGATATCCGCAATTTGACTAACAAAAGCACGGATATCGGCATCTTTTAGATTCACCTTCCATGTTTGTTCTTGAGAATGCGTAAATGAGGAGACAAGCAAAGCAAAAGACAAAAGCAAAGCTCGCAGACTGATTCTTTTCAAGTTATTCACGTGATGCAACTCGTTTATATATTCTTTGTTATTAACTATTTATCTTAGCGGATAATTTACAAAAAAACTCGCGCCATCTCGCACAACTTCAACCTCTAACGAGCCTTGTTGATACAATTGACGCATTATATTCTTGTCTTCTTGCACATTTCCTAAACTGTGACCATTAACAGAACGGATCACATCCCCTTTCTTTAAATTCATTCCAGCCAACATGGGGTTATTCCCTTGGAATACGTAACCACCACCATCTGCAATTCCTAAACCAACAGAAGCCAAAGCACGCTCAGGATTCTCTGATAACCTTGCGGTTGCCTCGCTGATAAAATCTTCAGGTGAATTTACTTCGACACTTCTTTCTCGGCGAGGAGCGACTTTAGCAATACCCGAGCTCGAGCTTGTTTCATCAAAATAAAGCGCTTCATAGGTACCATTTCGATCAAGAATGACGTGATCAGAATGGACTTCCGCCAAACGAACCCCTCCCGGCAAGCTATCTCCTAAGCGATAATATTCTGAAGGCTTACTCAACTCTTCAATGATCGCGCCAGAATCCGCAGCATCTTTTCCAGAAAACACACCCTTCAATTTCAAGCGCAAGCGTGTTTTAGGCACATCTTTTGGCCGTTCTTGGATAGCAGCTTCTTTATTTGCCTCACCAAACAAATGATAACGATCAACGCGACGAGCAATCCTGCTATCTGCCAAATTTGATTGCGCAGAAGAAACAAAACTTTTAGGCATTGGTGCTTGTTCTGGCGCGTACACATGCCAAATCAATTGAGAGCTTAAATAAGCTAGGTACAAGGTTAACGCCACGACACTCAACTGTGTCACACGCCTCACTACCCCATCGAGCGACCTCGTTTTCATTATTGCTTACCTAATTGTCGCGATACAGGCTTTTTGACTTTAAACACTACATCTTGTTCCGTTGAATTTGCTGCCCATGGCTCTTGCGCGACATCTAAAACGCGTCGAGTCACCTCCCACAAGGCATCTCCGTTCGCGCTCCATGTAACGCGCATCGTATCGAAGCTCGCTTCCTGATCGCGAATACCTAAGACAATATCTCCACTTTCTTGCGTTTGAATTTGCCCACCGAAAGCCGGCATCACTCTATCTCGGATATCTCTACCTGCAGGATAGGACACTTCGCCACCAGCCCAAGTAAACCGACCATCAATGCTCGCTACTCTGCGCTTCTCTAATCTAACGGACAAATCTTTCACATATACTTCACCCGTCGCTTTCACCCTATGGATACGCAAAAACGGATTAAGCTTCTCAGTATCGAGCCTTAATGTTTCGATAGAAAGTGACTGATCTCTCAAGCCAATATCTAATATTGCACTGGCGTCACCTGCTGTGGAACGCACATCGACCTGCAACGGAATACTTCCCCCAAACACATCTAAAACAGAAAGTTTCCAAGAGAAAACACCTTCTAGATGCCTAAATGAAACGTAAGCCTCACCATCCCAAGCAGTGCCTGCAAATGATTTTGGCATGATGCCGAGCGATTTTGTTTTAACAGCAGGCTCAATCACTTTCGTCCAAAGCACGCTCGCGGGCAAACTGCTCAACAAAAAGAACGGTAACGCCACAACAAACAGGAGCAAGACTAAGAAGGTTTTTTTAATCACAAATACTTATTCTTTCGATACTAGAAAATCACACAGCGAAACATTACAGACTATTTGCACCAGTAAAGCTACAACCATACGAACATTTTAGGTGCTAGTTCCTGCATTTTTATGAACAAAGCACCCAGATACAAAAAAGCCCCAGCATTCGCTGAGGCTTTTTTAGCTTAAAGGGGGAGCTTACATCATGCCGCCCATACCGCCCATGCCACCCATGTCAGGCATCGCAGGTGCAGCACCACCCTCTTCTACAACATCTGTAACCATGCATTCAGTTGTAATCATTAGGCCAGCAACAGAACCTGCCGCTTGTAATGCTGTACGCGTTACTTTTGCTGGATCAAGAATACCCATCTCCAACATGTCGCCGTACTCGCCAGTCGCAGCGTTGTAACCAAAGCTACCTTCACCCTGTTGAATCTTATCTGAAACAACAGAACCTTCACCGCCAGCATTAGAAACGATTTGACGAAGTGGCGCTTCCATAGCGCGACGCAACAAATCAATACCTACGTTCTGATCGCCATTATCACCTTCAAGGTTTGCAATCGCTTGAAGCGCACGAATCATCGCAACACCGCCACCAGCAACAACACCTTCCTCAACTGCTGCACGCGTTGAGTGAAGCGCATCTTCAACACGCGCTTTCTTCTCTTTCATTTCAACTTCAGAGCCAGCGCCAACCTTAATAACAGCAACGCCACCAGCTAACTTCGCAACGCGCTCTTGAAGCTTCTCACGATCGTAGTCGGATGAACTCTCTTCGATTTGACGGCGGATTTGCTCTACACGACCTTGGATTTCAGCAGCTTGGCCGGCTCCATCGATCACAGTCGTATTTTCTTTGCTGATGTTAACACTCTTAGCGGTACCAAGATCATCAAGCGTAGCATTTTCTAGTGATAGACCAACTTCTTCAGAAATTACCGTACCACCAGTCAAAATAGCGATATCTTGGAGCATTTCTTTACGACGATCACCAAAACCTGGAGCCTTAACAGCCGCAACTTTAACGATGCCGCGCATATTATTGACAACCAAGGTTGCTAACGCTTCGCCTTCAACATCTTCAGCAATGATAAGAAGTGGCTTGCTCGCTTTTGCAACGTTTTCAAGAACTGGCAACAACTCGCGAATGTTAGAAATTTTCTTGTCGACCAACAAAATGAATGGGCTTTCAAGCTCAGCACTCATATTGTCTTGGTTGTTAATGAAGTATGGAGATAGATAACCGCGATCGAACTGCATACCTTCAACAACGTCTAACTCATCTTCAAAACCGCTCGCTTCTTCAACAGTGATAACGCCTTCTTTACCGACCTTATCCATCGCTTGTGCAATGATGTCACCAACAGAAGAATCACTGTTTGCTGAAATCGTACCGACTTGCGCAATCGCTTTATTGTCAGCACATGGTTGCGCCATGCCTTTCACAGCTTCAACAGCTGCTTGTACGCCCTTGTCGATACCACGCTTAAGATCCATTGGGTTCATACCAGCCGCAACAGCTTTCAAACCTTCGTTTACGATTGCTTGAGCAAGTACTGTTGCAGTCGTAGTACCGTCACCCGCTACGTCGTTCGCCTGAGACGCAACTTCTTTAACCATTTGCGCACCCATGTTCTCGAACTTGTCTTTAAGCTCGATCTCTTTCGCAACAGACACGCCGTCCTTTGTTACAGTTGGCGCACCAAATGATTTATCTAGAACAACGTTACGACCTTTTGGTCCAAGTGTTACTTTTACTGCATCAGCAAGAATATTTACGCCTGCCAACATACCTTGGCGAGCTGAATCACCGAATTTTACGTCTTTTGCTGTCATGTTTTTGTCCTGTTTAACTCGTATCTAATCAGTAGGAAAATGAAACCGAATTACGCTTCGATGATGCCGAAAATTTCGCTTTCAGCCATGATGAGAAGCTCTTCACCGTCAATTTTCACGGTATTTCCAGCGTATTGACCAAATACCACAGTATCGCCAGCTTTCACCGCCATCGCTTGCACACTACCGTTATCCAGTGTTTTACCAGCACCTACTGCAACTACTTCACCTTGTGAAGGTTTTTCGGTAGCGCTACCTGGAAGAACAATACCTCCAGCTGAAGTAGTTTCTTCTTCTTTACGACGTACAACAACGCGATCGTGTAATGGACGGATGTTCATCTCAATGCTTCTCCTAACAGGTTATCAATCCGATTTGATAAGTCTCTTTCGAGATAATTTTTTATGTTGGTCTTACGTCATTCTGATACGTAAGAAACGTGTGATGCTTAGATAGGGCCGCTCACTAGCTTTTCAAGCCCTCTCAAGAACTTTTTTTGAAAAACTTACTTTAACTGATCGCGCCGTTCATGAACTTCCTCGTATTCCGCGTCAATTGCATCATCAAAGCGATCAGATCTAGATTGCGAAGAATAAGTTGAATGAGAAAACTGAGTACCAGAAACGATCATCCTAGCCTCCACAAGCTTGGCTAATTGGCTTCTAAGACCAGGCGTCAACAGAGCAAAACCAATTGCATCTGTTACAAAACCTGGCGTTAACAATAGTGCTCCAGCAACCGCAAGCAACAGCCCTTCACCAATCTCTGAAACAGGCAGCGCCCCTTGCTGTGCTTTTTGCTGTGCTCGAAGCAAGGTACTTAGCCCCTGCCTTTTTAGAAGATTCACCCCGATAACAGCGGTTAATAAAACAAGTCCAACTGTATACCAAGCTCCGATCACGGAGCCGACTTGAATCAATAAGACCATTTCGACAATGGGCATGATGATAAATAGTAGAAATACGAGACGCATTGCATACCTCGATTAAGAAAATTCTTCGTTGCGAGTTATGTTAAATTGGGGCGAACAGAAGCTTTACAACCCCAGAACATGGATCTTTCAAGCCTGAAACCTCAAGCAATTCTGACAACCGTTAACTCGATTCCAGAAGGTCGACTAAGCAGCTACGGTAAAATCGCTGCGGCCGCGGGCCTGCCTCAAAATGCAAGACTTGTTGGCCAAGTACTAAAACACCTCCCCAAAGACTCTCAAATCCCTTGGCATAGAGTGCTAAATGCCCAAGGCAATATCTCTTTTCCCAAAGACTCTCCATCTTATCTGCGCCAGCAAGCAGCATTAATGAATGAGGGGCATCCGAAGACATTAAGTAAGAGTCACTTCCTGCAAAACATTTGGCCGAGCTAAACGGCCGCTTACTGCGACATTCGACACAAGATACGTTTCTTTACAATGACTTAATATTTCTCAGCTAGAGTGAAAAATATGACGAGTAAAAAGAATGAGCGAGAGTTTTAGCCGTATTCTGCATCAGCAGATACTCGGCACGCTCACAATAAAACGCGAGTAGTTGGATTTGGCCATGGCCCAAAATAGTCTTTTAAAAGAGCAGTTGCAGCAACACCTTGATAACAGCACCAATGATGAAAGTTTAACGCCTTTGATTCAGGCTGTCAGCGATGCCTTTGATCAGTCAGAAGAAGATAAACGTGCTTTAGAAGCATCAGTGCGAGAGCAAAACGCTGAGTTAGCATTGCGTAACGAAGAGCTAAATAATCAGGTTCGCGAGCTACAAAAAACCAAGGCAGCTCTGCAAGAATCTTACTCTCTTCTTCAGGCTAGCTTGAGTTCGACATACGATGCGCTTGTCATGCTCGATAACCAGGGCTCGATCCGACTCAGCAATCCGAACTTCAACAAGATGTTTCGCATGAATACCTTTAATGCGGGGCTCGCTCATGTGCATGATTTTATTGAGCATTGCCAATGCATTGTAAAAGGAAATCACCACTTCTCTGACGTTCTTAAGTTATCTCTCGCAGCGCCGGAGAAAACATTCACACATGAACTTCAAACATACGATGGTCGCTGGTTAGAAGCACATTCAAAGGCTCACTGGCATGACAATGAAATTGTCGGGCAAGTATGGAGCTTCAGAGATGTCACGGCACTGAAGTTGAAAGAGAAAGAAGCGAAACACCGTACTTTTCACGACTTTTTAACCGGACTGCCAAACCGGCGTTCACTCTTATCACGACTTAAAAAATCCGTCAACGAAGCACAAAAAACATTCAAAGATGTTGTTGTGATGTTCATCGACTTAGATGGATTTAAAGACGTCAACGACTCTTTAGGACATAGTGTTGGTGATTCTCTCTTGATCGAGGTTGCGCGCCGAATGGAAAGTAAACTTCCTGAATGTGCCACCCTAACTCGACATGGTGGAGATGAATTCGTCGCCATTCTTGGCAAGCAAACTAGCCTAGATGAAGCGACAGCATATTCAGAACGAATTTTGAGTTGTTTCTCAAAGCCATATCACATCGGCAAGCAAGATATTTACATGAGCGTTAGTATCGGTATTGCAACGCTCAATATGCATGGTAACGATTCTGAGCGACTTATTACTTACGCTAACTTGGCAATGACACAAGCCAAGAAACAAGGCTCGAATATCTATCAGGTCTATGACGCTTCAGTATCATCACAATGCGAGCACCGTCTCCGTATTCGTAATGAAATCAATCAAGCACTTGAGAACGATCAGTTCGAACTGTTTTTCCAACCAAAAATCTGTTTAGAGTCAGGTTCAATTAAAGGCGCAGAAGCGCTCATTCGCTGGCGTATGACCGACGGTAGCTTTAGAAGCCCGATGGAATTCATTCCGATTGCCGAAGAAAGTGGCCAGATTATTCCAATTACACAATGGGTAATACGCCGTTGTTGTGAGTACTTAAATGAATGGATGCCTCATCTAGATTCAGATTTTGTTCTGGCGCTAAATATCTCAGCGAAACACTTCCAAAAAGGTTTACTTCAAAGGGATGTTGCTTCGGTACTAAAAGAGATTCAAACAATCCCTTCTATGTTGGAACTCGAAGTCACCGAGACTGCCATCATGGAAGACATTGAATTAGCAGTTTCGACTCTAAATGAATTAAAGAGACTTGGTATTCGTACTGCTATTGATGACTTTGGCACCGGATATTCGTCGTTAAGCTACTTAAGAAAGCTCCCTATCGAAGTTCTTAAAATCGATAAAAGTTTCATCGATGAAATACTCGAGTCTCCTGAAGACAGAACGCTTGTAAAAGGGATCATCGATATGGTTCATGCGCTTGGCATTGAAGTGGTCGCGGAAGGTGTCGAGAACCATCAAATGGCAGTTCTTCTACAAAATATGAACTGTGACCTTGTCCAAGGCTACCACTACTGTAAACCTATAGAAGAAAGTCAATTTCTGCACTTAATTAAGGAGAGCTTATGCTACATCTAAGCTTTACTCAGCAACTTTGCCATGTGGCGAGATTACAAAAAACTGGCTCCGCCGCAAACGATCCAACCTACAACGTAGGCCATGAAGATGAGCGACGAGAAAAATCCAGTTCGAACGACGCAAGCAGCCACTATGAAATACTCAAAAGGTTTGCAAGCGCTTACTTTAATCGTCGTTAAGTCAACTACAAATTCTTAAATGTGTCGTGCTTTTGAATACGATAAATAAGATAAAGCACAGGCACACCCATCATGCTTGCCACAAGAAAGAAATTCGAATAGCCGAGGTTATCAACCATACTCCCCGAATAGCCACCAATAACCTTTGGCAGCAGCGTCATTAATGAACTAAAAATCGCATATTGAACTGCCGTAAACGACACATTTGTTAGACTGGATAAGAAGGCAATAAATGCAGCACTTGCTAGTCCTGCTGTTAAATTATCTGCAGAAATAACGAGATAAAGCAGTTCAATGTCATAGCCCGTTTTCGCTAACAACATAAACAAAAGATTCGTCGCAACGGTTAGAAATGCACCTGCATACAGCATTTTGATCACGCCAAAACGCACAGACAAAACGCCGCCAAGAAAGCCTCCCAGAATGGTCATAAACAAACCAAAGGTTTTTACGACCGAAGCGATCTCAGTTTTACTAAATCCCATATCTTGAAAAAACACATTCGAAATGACGCCAAGAACGATATCGGAAACACGATAGAAACCCACAAAAACAAGTAGAAGAACAGCCAATCTGATGCCGTAACGTGAAAAGAACTCTTTAACCGGTGAAATATAAGAGTCTTGGATTAATTGATGCTCATACATTGAAGTGAACGAGACTAAACGAATAAAGAAACAAACAATCAATACGGCAAATATCAGACGCAGACATTCAATCGAAAAATTTGCGAGTGCCTCGTTTCCAGCATAGCTACCAACGTCACGTTTTAATTGCTCTACTTGATCCGCTCCAACAATATACACACCAACAAAGATGCAAATACTCATAGAAAACATCGCAAGAAAACGAAGATATTGGACTGAAGAATAGTCTCGTTTGGCTCTCAATTCTGCGGAAACCGGCTCTGAAACACTCAGCGTTGTTACCAAACCAACCAACATCGTTAAAGACATAATGATGTATGTAAACATCCATGCTTCATAGCTATATGACTCCATAGAGGAGCCGAAACCGCTGGCCAAGAATAAGGCGCCTGCACCGGAACTCAACATACCAATGCGATAACCCGCAATATAGGTTGAAGACATTAATGCCTGAAGATCACTCGATGCGGACTCAATCCGATATGCATCAATGGCTATATCTTGGGTTGCCGACGAGAAACCAAGCAAAACTACTGCGAGCGCCATGATGGTTAGCGCATTTTCCTTAGAGGGATCGATCAACGCGATGAGGACAATCGATAGAACAATTGAGCACTGAGAAAGTAATAACCAAGCCCTTCTACGTCCCAATTTTTTGGTGAGAAAAGGCAAAGGCAACTGATCAACCAAGGGTGCCCATAAAAATTTAAATGAATATGCAAGAGCCGCCCAACTAAAGTAAGTCACAGCAGATCGTTCAACACCTGCCTCTCTGAGCCACAAAGACAAAGAAGAAAAAATAAGGAGTAAAGGAATGCCCGCAGAAAAACCAAAGAAAAGCATCGAGACCACGCGAGGATGCGCAAAAGATCTTAGCGATCCACGCCAGTCAGCTTGCTGATTGTGCATATATTTATTCTTATCAGTTACGGCTTGAAGTAAGGTAAAGGGCTAGTCGCGAAAATTGTTGTACTGCAAAGGCACCTCAATGTCTGACTCTTTCCATAGTGCCATTACCTGCTGAAGATCATCGCGTTTTTTACCTGTAACGCGTACTTTTTCGCCTTGAATTGCAGCCTGCACTTTGATTTTTGACTCTTTCACGAGCTTCATCATTTTCTTCGCCGTCAGCGAATCAATACCCTGCTTTAAATCAAAGGTTTTCTTTACTAGCTTACCGGCCTTGCTATCTCCCGCTTCTACCATTGCACGGGAATCAACTTTACGCTTAGCTAAAGCCATCTTCGCAACTTCAACAACTTGCTCTAGTTGAAAATCCTGCTCTGCAGAAAACGTTAGTTTGCTATTTTCAAGCACGATATCTACGTCGACGTTTTTAAAATCCCAACGGTTACTTAGCTCACGCTTTGCTTGATCTACAGCATTCGTGACTTCATGCATATCTACTTCTGAGACAGCGTCGAAAGATGGCATATATTTCTCCGTTAAAATAAACTGACTATCAACTAGGATCGGACAAAGTCTACACAAGAACGACTAATTGGGAAACGTCCCAACACAGCGCTTGATGTAGAGATAATAAAATATAAGGGAAAGGAAAATGCCCACTAAATCATCCATTATCATCGTTGATGACGCTAAATTTAGCGCAGCGATTGTTAGGAAACGACTGAGTGAACATGGCTTCACTGATATTCGAGTAGCGCATCATGCAAATGATGCATTTAGCCTTATTGCCGAACGTCCAGCTAACTTAGTCATCTCAGACTGGATAATGCCCGACATCGACGGCATAGCGTTGTGCGAGCAAATAAAAGCCGACAATCTGTCACGTTCTACTTTCACGTATTGCTTGTTGATGACAGGTAAAGATGACGAAGAAAGCGTGCAACAAGCTCTTTCTAAAGGTTTAGATGACTTCATTTTCAAATCTGAAATAAATCATCAACTTATTCCTCGCGTCAGGTCAGGATTACGCATCGCCCGCCAGCTAAGTAATGCATTAGAGCGCCAAAAATCATTAAGCGCTGAAATTGTCCTTCTACAGGAAAAACCAAGTATCGACCCATTGCTTGGACTCGCTAACCGCCAATACGCTGAGCAAACATTAGATCGCTTATATAGACATACTCAAGCTCGGGGTGGTGCAGTGAGCTATATGTCGATCACCATCAAAAATTGGGGCAGCATTCTCAGTGAATATAAAGCGCCTGTATGCCAAGAGTTAAGCGAACAGATTGCTAAACGAGTGAATACCCTCGTGCGCCCTTTGGACGAAGTATGCAGATATTCTGAGAACGAGTTTATCGTTCTAGCGCACTTTCGTGACCCTAATGATTGCAACCTTTCAACTTATAGACGGTTTTATCAGGGGCTAGATAAGCAGGCTTTTAAAACGTCGGCGGGATTTATCGCTATTTCAATTTCTTGCGCCGTGTGTTTTGCTGATCAAGATTCAACGACAGCCACATTAAGTGAAATGAATGCGTTTAATGCGCAGAAAATTTCTGAATGTAAGGAAGAAAACACTTACGTTATTAATGCTCTCTAACGGGCATTTGCTCAATAAAAAACCAGTTTGATTATTAATCGTGCAACCCGAAAACAAGCTGTAACAAAAGTGTGACATTTAAGAAACAGCGCTTTTAATTCCAAGCTTTAGACTTAAGGAGTGGATTATATAAAGTATCCCGATTTGGTGAAGCGTCTACTTTAGACGCTTCACTCTTTTTACGAGAATATTTAATTCGCAAAAGAATTTAACAACGCTCCTTGCTTGCGCACTGAAGCGTTTTATTTGCTTAAGATTTCTCAGGGTAGCCGGTAATATCTTGAATAGAACGATACAAGGGCCGTAACTGCTTATACATATTCAAATACACCTCATTGTATAAACGGTTATAGGTAATATGCGTTTCGTGAGTAGGCTCAAATCGCTTACCAACTCGCGTCATACCAGCAATAGCTGTATGACAATCGCTATACCATCCCAGCGCAACAGCAACATCCATCGCCGCACCTAAACCAGAAGTTTCATAGGTATGTGGCCTTTCTACGGGCAAGCCAAAAATATCAGCCGTTAATTGCAGAGCTGCATCACTTTGCGAACCACCACCACTGACTCTTAGGAGTTTAATTTTTTGCTTATTGCGTTTTTCTAAACGCTCCATCCCCTCACGAAGACCATAAGCCAAGCCTTCCAGAATAGCGCGATAAACATGTGCTCTCGTATGCACATCACCAAACCCAATAATGCCCCCCTTAGCCTCAGGCCCCGGATCTCGCACACCCGGCGTCCAATAGGGTTGCAGCATCAATCCCATTGACCCGGGCGGCACAGCGTTCACTAGCTCATCGAACAAACTCTCTGGGCTAACATTCTGCGCCTCGGCCATTGCTTGCTCACGAAGTCCAAATTCATTTTTAAACCAACTAACCATCCAAAATCCGCGAAAAATCATAATTTCAGAGCAATAATGATCTGGGATTGCCGATGGATATGCAGGCATGAATCGAATAGGTTCTATGTACTTTTTACTTGTTGTATTGATTGTGGCCGTTGTGCCATAACTCATGCATGCCACATCATCTGACTGACCACCTGAACCAAGAATCTCGCATGCTTTATCTGATGCGGAAGCAATCAGTGGCACTCCAGCAGGGATACCCGTCATATTTTGAGCATCGACGGTAACTTGCCCCATCACCGTAGCTGGGCGATACAGCTTAGGGAATAACTCTTGTTTAAATCCAGGAAGCAAACGATAACGCCAATCACTCTCTGCGGACCACTTCAAGCCTTTATAATCGAAAGGCAAATATGCGACTTGCGAGGCAAGAGAATCGACAAAGTCACCGCACAAGCGATAGTTTAGAAAGCCAGATAGATTGAGATATTTATCCGTTTTTTCCCAAATGTCTGGTTGGTTGGATGCTATCCAAAGATACTGTGCACGTGCTTGATAGCGCTCAACAAGATCTTTAGCGCCAGCCATTTTAAATGCTAGCTCATGCAGCTTTGGCAAATGCCCGAGGGCTTTTGAATTACGCTGATCCAGCCAAGTAATAGCAGGTCGTAATGGCTTACCACCTTTATCAAGATTCACCATGGTGCCGCGCTGTGTCGTGACCGACACTCCAGCAATATCAGCCTTATTAAGACCTAAATTTGCCATTTCACCCCATAGCGCAGAACAAGCATCAACCAAAGCCTGCCAATAGATTTCAGGCTCTTGCTCGGCCCAACCTGGGTGCACCGAAAAATAAGGTTCAATTTCAACTTTCGCCTTTGCCAACAGTTCTCCGTTTCGATCAAAAAGCAATGCACGAACAGACTGCGTTCCGTTATCTATGGCAAGTATTGTATCGCTCACACGCACTCCTTTTGTTTCGGAAGGCTGTAGTGATCCGCAACGATATTTTTATATCTATGCCATTCTTCATCCCATTTTTGAACCGACCACTGCAAACGCTCGCGCAATAAATCTGTCCATGGGTGAATCAAATGAATCGCGCCTTCCGGATACAACATGCCTATCCGTACACGTCTCAAAAGAAGATCATCTAAATGCTCAACGGCTTCGTTCTCACACGCCCATAATAATTCTTGGAGGCAAACTTCAGTGTTGCCTAACAGCGTTAAATCATCAGTATCCGCTTGCTCCACAAGTTGATTAGCAATATGACCGTAACGACCAACGAGCCTCTGACGGCGTTGCTTCGATAGCTTATGGTCGCCAATCAACACGGATTCATCGGACTCACGAAAGTCTGAAAGCGCATCTAAATCCGACAGGGAAAGTTTGTTTTGTAAATACGGTTGAGCTGCACGCAATACTTCGAGCGCTAACAAGCGAAATGTCGTGAGTTTGCCGCCGGCGATACTGATACACCCTGCGTCATCCCAAACCATATGCTCACGTTTCTCGTCTGATGGTTTGTTCGTAGCAACATCATCCTCAGCACTGTATTCATCAACAACAACTGGCCGCACACCGGACCAAGAAGAGATAATGTCCTCACGCTTCAGCGCTGCATGATCAAACTGTGAATTCGCGGCATCCAAAAGATAAGAGACTTCATCTTCAGTAATCGATGCCTCGCTAGACATCGTATTATGATGATCAAGGTCTGTTGTACCGATCACGACTTGACCTTCCCAAGGAAAAACAAATACTGGCCGCTTGTCTTTCGGATGGAAAAAACTAACGGAAAAGGCGACCGGTAGACGCCAGAATGGAATAACTAGGTGACTTCCTCTCAAAGGTCGAATACTTTTCTTATTACCAAGCATTTGACGAAGTTCATCCGTCCAGGCACCGCTGGCGTTAACCACAGCATTAGCTTGAACTTGAAGTTCTTTGCCGCTGAGTTCGTCTTTTAAATACAGGCCAATCACTTTTGTATTACGCTCAACTTCTGAACCTGAGCGCATAACACCCGTTGCTTTGAGGTAATTAAGAGCAATACCGCCCTGCTCATTCCCATCAGCCAAGACACGCATTACTAAGCGAGCATCGTCAGTTACGGCATCCATGAAACGAGTCGCGCCTAGCAGCTCTCTCTGTTTCATGCCCGGCGCATAAAAATCATTTACCTGAGACTTCACAAACTGTCGATATCGCTTTCCTGCAAACAAGTCATAGATCGCCAACAATTTATCGAAAATCCAAGGCCCGGGAAAACCACCTTTATAATGCCCCATCAGAAAAGGAAGTGGATCAACAAGCCCCTTAAGCTGCTCCATGAGTTTCTGTCTCTCAGTCACAGAGTCTTTGGCTAATCCGAATTGCCCTTTACCGAGATAGCGCAAGCCTCCATGAACCATCTTCGAAGAACGAGACGATGTTCCCCAAGCAAAATCTTTTTGCTCAACGAGTAAAACCTTTAACCCTTTCGCCGTCGCCTCTCGATAAATACCCGCTCCAGTAATACCACCTCCAACAACGATCAAGTCAAATGACTGTCCGTTTGAGAGAGATTGTAGGGTTTGATCTCTCCAACCAGGAGACCAATATGACAGCGCCATGGTCTTACTCTGCCTTTTCTTGCAGCAGCGTTCCTGGATTTAATAGCCCTTTCTCATCCATATGATCACAAAGAGATTGAATCATACCCATGGCTAACTCACCCTTCTCCGTTGGCAAATAGGGGGCATGATCCTTGCCAACTCCATGTTGATGACTGATCGTTCCGCCATTGTTCACAATAAGTTCAGAAGTGCTTGTTTTCAGAGTTTTCCAGCGAGCAAGAGTTTCTTCGTAAGTATCTGCTGCACGGAATACATAAGTCGTGTAGATACTGGAACCTTGAGAATAAAAGTGTGACAAGTGCGTGAACACATGCACTTTCTCACCTTTGTCTTGCAGAGATTTCCGTAAATTCGCTTCGATCTTATCAAGTAAGTTATCGACATTGCTCCAGTCTGTAGACGTTTCAAGCGTATCGACCACATATCCTTTTTCCCATAACGCTTCTCGCAGATACGGCATGGTGAAACGTTTCGCAGCCCATTTCTTACCTAGATATGAGCCGGTGTAAACGCCGCCTAATGGACGAGTTAAACGCTTCATTAGTCTGTGCGCAGAACGACATTGATCAGGCATACCTGTTACACCTAATGTCATCATGCACTTGCCCTCACCGGCACCTCGCCAAGACAAGAACTTCTCAAGCAAGGCAATTTGACCAGGATGCCCTGCCAATGCGAGCTGCGTTTTGGTTTCGATCGCATTGCTAAGGCGAAGCATAGAGAGTTGAATTTTCGCTTGCACTAGATGACGTGCCGCGGCTTTAGCCTGATTCCAAGTTGGGAAGAAGATAACATAGAAGTCTTCTTGAATTGGCGATGGAGTGACACGCACTTTCACGTCACTAATAACACCCATACGACCTTCCGAACCAAGGATCATTTCTCTTACATCTGGCCCTGCTGATGATGCAGGAATTGTTGGAATCTCTAGACGTCCTCTCGGTGTTTCAATCGAACCACCTGCAAACATTTGTTCAATACGCCCGTAGCGCAATGATTGTTGTCCACTAGAGCGACTCGCCACCCAACCGCCAACTGTTGATAGTTCAAAGCTCTGTGGGTAATGCCCCAGAGTGTAACCCTTTGCACGAAGCTGCGATTCAACTAGAGGCCCCGGCGTTCCTGCTCCAAATGTCGCGATCAAACTTGAATCATCGATATCGGTTAGGCGATTCATTCGCGTTAGCGCTAAGGTTAAGATCGGCTTATCGCTTTGGAAAGGGTTGATATGGCCTGCAACACTTGTGCCGCCTCCATAAGGAATCACAACAATATCGTTGTCGTAGGCAAAACTAAGAAGTTCTGCTATCTCATCTTTTGTCTCAGGGAAAGCCACACCATCCGGGAAGAATTCAAACTGACCACTGCGCATCGCCAACCAATCAGGAAGACTTTGACCACGAGCGTGACGCACACGAACATCCGGATCTGTATTAATCAATCGATGGTCAGGCAATCGAGATGACGGCACTTGTGCCAATACTGAATCGAGACTTGCATCAGCAAGAGGGGTAGCTTGACCAACATGCTCTAGCAAAAATGCATCCCCAGATTCTGGTAAATCCATTTTGTTTGCTTCATCACCCCAACCATTCCAACGTCGCATTTTTTCACCTACCGATTTGTTCCAAACAATGAATTACTATGGATGCATCATAAAAACTTAACGTAGAATATCACTGACATTTTCGGACAATCTATTTTTATTATGAAACACTTAGGGTTTGCATCTATTGCGGCACTTAAGCAGTACCTTCGCTACGCAGATGCCAAACGCATTGATACCGTCGATCTTTTGGCTGATCTAAAGCTCACGAACAACGTCGAACAATCTGAAGAAGGAAGAATATCTGGACAGCAGTTCCAACAGTTTTTAACTAGCCTTCTGCATCTCTCTAACGACCCGATTATGGGCTTAAGCAGCGCACTGTATGTACAAAGCCATTCGTATAATTTGCTTGGCGCACTGATTGAGCAAAGTGAAACTCTAGGACAAGCCATCTCTCGAATCCCTTTATTTGAGAGACTTGTCGGAGATATGGGGACGACAGAGATACAACGAACAGAAAGTCATCTCGCGTTAGTGTGGCACTGCAATTACACAACCTCGTTAATTGTGCCGCACATGATCGACAACGTACTTGCAAGTTGGACACTTTTTGCACGATGGCTAACAAACAGCAAAGCTTCGGCAAGTGGTGTATATCTGACAAGACCTAAACCTGCGCATTCCATACAACAAACCTATGAACAGGTATTTTCTGCACCGGTATTTTTTGATCAAACAAGTAATCGAATCGAACTATCAAATGAACTGCTGAGAATCCCACTCGTATCAACACAGCACTCCCCTAAAAGCAGCTTAGAAGGAAAAGTACGAACGAGCTTATCGCAACTTAAATTTGATGGAGAAACCTTAAAAGACCAAATACTTCGCTCCGTTAAAGCGCACCTACAGTTAGGAATCGCGAGCAAAGAGCTAATATGCCAAGAGTTCAATACATCAACGCGACATTTACAGCGCCAACTTGATGCTGAAGGTACAAGTTACAGAGAGATTTTAAGAAAAGCCCGAGAAGAAAGAGCGACACACTTCTTGCTTGATACCGATCTATCAGTGATCGATATCGCCTACAATTTAGGGTACAAAGACGAAAGGAGTTTCTATAGAAGTTTTAAGACATGGACAAAAGTAAGTCCTCAAGAATTCAGGAATTTGAACAGATAATCAACGAGACTTAGGCTTTAAAGCCTTCATTTTATATAGCTCTTCATCTGCCGCCTTAAGCAATGAACGACCATCATACTTAGCCAAGATTTCTGTTGAAACAACGCCATAACTCAGCTTAGCTTGAATGCTGCCATTCTCATAAGGCATTGGCGTCTCGATCACCTGCTCCCGAATTCTCGAAGCAATAATATCAGCTCCTTCTTGGGCTTGATAAGGTAGAATTATCACAAATTCATCACCTGCAAATCGAAACACCAAGTCACTCTTTCTCGTGGTTTCCAACAACAAATTGGCAACGTGCTTTAAATAAAGGTCTCCTACCTCGTGACCATAAACATCATTAACCTGCTTAAAGTCATCACAATCTATGAACATCAAAGCTAAGTCAGCACCTTGTCGCTGATGACGACTTAGCTCTTGGCTTAACGCCTCCTCCATTTCTCTGCGATTACGCAAATGCGTCAAGGGGTCTCTTGTCGCTAAAAATCCAACTCGCTCGCGCGCCCATACACCAATAAGTGAAAGCGACACCTTTACGGCAAGCTGTCTTAAGAAAAAATGGTCTTTATCAGGGGAGTAACGAGCTTCATTTGGAGAGCCTAACATCAATGCACCGACTACTTTTTTCTCTACGACAATCGGCAACATTGCAAGTGAAGCAATCTGATCGCGCAAAGCTTTGGGGATTAAACCTCGCCACTTTTGGAGTTGCTGGTTTTTCAAAATCGGCTGTTTTGTACTCGTGGTTGCTTGCAAGAAATCAAGCATCGTCACTTTTTGATAGTGCTCTTGATGATCTTGGCTTTCTAAGTCCTCCAGGGCATGGATGAAATGCTCATTTGCAGGAACATCAACAATCGTCACCCAAACATGCTCTACTGCGAACTTTTCATGCACCATCAATAGCAACTGATCAAAGAAATCAGTACATCTTGCGATATTCATGATTTCTACTTCAATCTCAAACAAATTCTGGGCGATTAATTCATTTGCTTTCGCCCGCTCTACCAACTGATTAACATCAGCCACAGCTACTCCTAATCGTCGAAAACTACTATCTTCTAAGTCTAGAGCAAAGACTGAAGTACGCTCACATAGAGTTATGAATAGTTGTTCATTTTTCTAGTCTTAGCATTTGCTATTGGGGCTCTCTCTTACGTTTTTCTTGTTAGACTCGCTAGCCGTTTTTCCGTCATTCAATTCTTCAGGTTTTAGCAGATCTCGTGCAGCACTAAAATCGAATTCGGTATCGGTCCCTAATTGCTCAGGGTCATAACGAATACCGCAACCTGCCTTAATAACTTCAGCTTCTTTTATGTTCTTAGATCCAGACATATTATTCTCTTGCCTCTAAAAATCTCAATTTTGGTGCAATCCATTCCGACACCCAAATGCGTACTCTATGCGCAAAATAGCAACAATTAAACCCATTTATGGAACAAAGCAAAAATCCCTTGCAAACTGTTCCCTGAGTGGAACATACATTCCATCCACAACAGGTTTTTAAACTTTTCTTAGTCAATAAAATGCACTCCTGAGTTAGATAAGCAATATCCATAAGAAAAAGCGAATTTCGCTGTAGTTTTGACTAGGGGTTTATCATGCAACAAAAACATTATGTGCCGACATTCCACTTCGACACCACCAAGCCTTGCTACTGCCGTTCGCAAAAAGCATTTGGTGAATGCTGTGGTAGTTCAATTGAAGAAAAACAAACACCAAAAAGTATTAAAGTAGTCCATAACTTTTTGAGCGCATCTGAGTGCAATAGTTTCATTCGATTTGCTGAGAAACAAAAAAGAGAATGGCTCACTGTTGTAGACACAGCCAAATCAACCTCTAACAAACGTGTCTACAAACGTCACGAGAGTCGTGTCACTCAAAATGTCGACTTAGGCAAAAAGCGCGCGCTTGCCAATGATTGGTTTAAGCGTGCCTGCAGCGAGTACCTTGTGGAAATATCAGGCGGCCTTAATGCGCAATGGTTTGAGGAAGCGCAATTGCTTCGTTACGGTCCTGGCGGAAAATACGGAATACACGCAGACTCTGACCAATTCTGCCAACAGGCGAAACAATTCTATAGGTTTATTGATCGGGACTTCAGTATGCTGATCTATCTTAACGATGATTATGTTGGTGGGGGCTTATACTTCAAGGGTTTGAACTACACATATCAGCCAAAACGCGGCGACCTTGTTATTTTCCCTTCTAATCACGTTTTCTCGCATGAGTCGCTGCCGATTGAGCAAGGTAAGAAATTAGCACTAGTAAGCTGGGGAGCATTCCCAGGGACAGCGAGAGTCTCTCAACCTCGCAGTATCGTCCCAATGGCGACTAATCAGTAGCGCTATTTAGAGGAGATAATCCGAAACGATTCATCTCCTCTTCTCCTTTCAAAACCAAAAACACGAAAAGAATAATCCATCCTGCGATCGGAACGAAGATCAGTAAAAGCCACCAGCCTCTTCGATTGGTATCGTGTAAACGCCTCACAGCAACAGCCACACTTGGAATTAAGACTAACAAGCCATAGATCGAACTGATCGTGCCAGTATTTGTTTCGTAGTTAAAAGTTCCAATCGATTGATCAAGCAAAGAACAAACCGCCGTAAAGATCATATTAATTAATACAAAGAACCAATATTCCTTACGTCGCGCTCTGCCTTCAAAGTTTGTGTAATTGCCGAGAACTTTAAGATACCAATACATAACTGAGGTCCTTTTTCTCTAAACTGTCTAACAGTCTAGACTAGCGATAAAATGTGGACTGTATCTTTTTAAATGATGAGGGACATCTACTATTAATTGTAGACTCAAAGACGCTTTTGAAACGGCGAGAGGAAAGTTAAACCGTATGTATGCTAATTGGTCAGTAAGTTTTAAGCCAACATTCTAATAGAACGAGTAGTGCTTACTCGCCTTAACATGGTTCATCCTTATGCCATAGTCTGTTTATCAGAGAATACGGCAGAGATGAGCAATGAGGAAATAACCGCAAGTTTACAGAAAACCTTAGACACAACGAATGCAAAGTTGGAAGCCTATACCAAGCTCTCACACTTTGTTGTATTTCGCGAGCCATGGGCTGAAGACTCTGGCTACTTTACCCCCACGTTAAAAATAAAACGCCATGTCGTAGAGGACACATTTAAAGCAAGCTACGAGGACTGGACCAAGCGAAAAGATAAAATCGTCTGGGTGTAAATTTATTTCCTTCTACGCAGTCATAAAAAGTCCGACTTATCCACTTTAGCCCTAATATATCGCTGTTTTGATAACCAAAAAAAGCGCCGATTGTTTCAAAACAATCGGCGCTTTTCGGTTCATGCGAACTTTATTGCTGCGCTTTATCTATAAACTCTGCCACCACATTCGACATATCAAACGTTTTACCGCCCTGCACAGGTGGGTACTCGGCGAGCGTTTGCAGATGCTCCGCCATTAATTGACCCATCGGTTGAATCAGCCAAGATACTTTCTGCAGCAAGTGCCCATAAGAATCCGAATTATCATAAGACTCATAAGGATCCATACGAACATTAAATACCAACGGCACGGTTCGCGGAATCACGTTAGAGTAGTAATCCTCTTTCGTTGAGAAATGAAATTTCCACGGTCCCATTCTCACTGCAGTTAGTTTACTTTCGTAATAATGGAACAAGTGATTTCGTTCAGAATGATCGGATAGCCCCATCCAGTAATCAAGGTTGTTCACACCATCAATATACTGTTTTTTCTGCTCGATCATTTTCTCTTTGACGTCAGGCACACCCCCGGCCGCAGCTAGAGTGGTAAATAAATCTTGATGCGCTTGAATACCATTTAGCTTGGTACCGGCTTTGATTTTATTCGGCCAGCGAACCATTGTTGGCACACGCACGCCACCCTCGTATGTCGTCATCTTTTCACCTCTAAAGGGTGTGGTGGCGCCATGAGGCCATGAGCTATGCTCAGGGCCATTGTCTGTAGAGTAAACAACGATGGTATTCTCTGCGAGACCTTGCTCGTCCAGCCAATCGAGCACAAGACCAATATCATGGTCATGCTGCATCATTCCAGCGCCGTGGTAATCGGCTTCCGAAGTATACTTCTCAACTTTATTCAACCATTCAGTATCGATACGCGTGTATAGATGCATTCGGCTGGTATTCATCCAAACGAAAAATGGCTCCTCCGCTTCCTTCGCATTTTTTATAAATTCAAACGTGCGCGGAATCACTTCACCTGCATCAAAGTTTTTCATTCGCTCACGAGTCAATGGTCCGGTATCTTCGATAGTCTGTTTTCCAACCACACCGAAGCGAGGGTCTTCCGTTGCATCATAGGTGTCGGTCGCAAGCGCATGCACCACTCCGCGCGTCCCAAACTTTTTCTCGTACTCTTCCAGGCTACCCGCAAAGGCTTTACCAAAATTTTGATAATCTCTCTGTTCAGCCTCTTCTTGGGTATTGAGATGGTAGAGGTTTCCGTAGAATTCTTCGAACCCGTGCATAGTTGGCAGGTGTTCGTTTCTATCACCAAGGTGATTTTTGCCAAAATGTCCGGTGCGATATCCTTCTTCTTTTAACACTTCAGCAAGAGACGGTGACTCTTTTTGTAAACCAAGCGCGTCACCTGGTTGGCCGACCGTCGTCATTCCAGATCGAATCGGATACTGCCCAGTTATGAATGCCGCACGCCCTGCTGTACAGGAAGGCTGGGCATAGTGATCGCTGAACATCACCCCCTCATTCGCAATTCGGTCAATATTTGGCGTTCCATAGCCCATAACCGAATGGTTATATGCGCTTACATTTGACCATCCAATATCGTCGCCCCAAATCACGAGAATATTGGGCTTACCCGATGATGTTTCTGCCTGTTGAACCGGCGTTGAATCTTCACTTTGCTGAAGAGGTACCGCTGCACTTGTCTTAACTGCAGCTTCGTCTCCGGCACTAGACTGCATGCTCTTTTCTACGCTCTCAGATTCGACAGACTCTGCAGCCGAAGCTTGTTCACTATTTGCAGTATCTTGGCATGCCGTTAACTGAGAAAATATAATGCCTGATAAAAAAAGAAAACCGAGATTTTTGAACGTCATAATTGCCTCCTGAAATGATGAGTTCAATACCTTTTATCTTTACTTTCTTCTTGCTTAATTTGAACTAATGAAATCTGCGCTGTAACTCTATTATGTTTATTCTTTTGACTTATAGATTGCGAGTCTCCGCAAAAGAGTCTAGGCGAAAAAACTAAATGGGTATAGATTTATCCCCACTAAAGTAAGAATACTTCGTATTAAGATGTAAATGTGGGGTTAGCGACATTTTAATTGTTACTTTCGTGAAACCTTTTCAACAAACAAATAACAAGTACAGAAACCCGTTTATTCGCCTCTACACCCAAGTTAGACTGTTAATAGAGAGTCCAAAACCAAATAATCTATGCATAGATAATGAAATTGTATCCAAATCGAACGACGCATCACTGGAGTGGAGCCGTCTTCATTGGGCTATTTTTGTGCTTGATGAGCACCTCAGCGTTTGCGAAAGACCCAACGCTACCCATCTCGGAGAGTCAAACCTGCGTTGCATGCCATAAGAAAGAGGTTAATGCTTGGCGCTCATCGCATCACGCCAAAGCGATGGGTGAAGCCAATTCGAAAAATATTCTTGGTAACTTTGCCGATGCACGGCTTTCATACGAAGGTAAAGTGGTAAAGTTTACCCTCGAAGCGGAAAAATATTATATCGAGATGCCAAACCTATCTGGGGTTATGAAAAGGTATCAAGTCCTCTACACATTTGGGTTCGATCCTTTACAACAGTACATGTTCGATGCGGGCAAAGGAAAGCTGCAATTTTTTCCTTTCGCGTGGGACAGCCGGCCCAGGAGTATGGGGGGGCAACGATGGTATGTTGTACATCCGGATCAAGAACCGCATGATAGCTTCCATTGGTCTCAAATGGGTCAAAACTGGAACCAAATGTGTGCGGATTGCCACTCAAGCGACTTCAGAAAAAATTTTGATTTGAATACCCGAACCTACTCGTCAGAGTTTTCGAGTATCAATGTCTCTTGTTCCTCTTGCCATGGTAATTTGAACAAGCACAGCAGAGATCCAGTTAATTATCCCGTTTTAACTGATAGCCCATACATTGGTGTAGAAACGCCGCTGTATAAAACCGACAGTCAAGGTAAGTTAAACCCAATTTCAAAACGTCGTTCATCAGACCAAGTCATAGTCTGCGCCGGCTGTCACGCGCGACGTAATGCGATTAGTGACCGAGCGGAGCCTGATTTTCTCAATCGCGCGCTTGAGACGGTTTTACTGACACCGGAGTTCTACCATGTGGATGGGCAGGTATCAGACGAGAATTTTGTTTGGGGTTCTTTTGTTCAGAGCAAAATGTACGACGCGGGTGTAACTTGCACAAATTGCCATGACCCGCACGGCGGGCAACTCCACGTGACAGGAAACCAAGTCTGCACACAATGCCATGATTCAAAAACCTATGACAAACCAACACACCATATGCATAAAGTAGGCACAGACGCGGCAGAATGTGTTAGCTGTCACATGCCAGCGACTGTTTACATGGGCGTTGATTCGCGGCGAGATCATCAATTTTCGATCCCACGCCCACATCTAACACGCGATACCGGAGCACCAAACGCATGCAATAACTGCCATACCAATCAAGATGCAAATTGGGCAAGCACGACGATCGAGACATGGTACCCAAAAATTGACGATTCCTATGCTAAGCATTTCGCTTACGCTTTCAACGAGGCAGATAATATAATACCGAGCGGACGTCAAAAGCTGTTAACTGTTTTTACAGATGATACTCAAGCGACCATCATACGCGCGTCAGCGCTTAGTCGTTTAGCTAACTATCCGCATCCTGATTCGATGCAAGCAATCGAAATAGCCGTGAAAAGGTCAGAACCACAATTCAGACTTGCGGCGATCGACGCAGCGGCGCCCTACTCCAATGCCGAAAAATGGCAATTACTCAAACCACTTATTAACGATGCTCAATCAAACATTCGTGCCCGAGGATCTCGCGCACTTGCCGCCGCCAGTCAAATGTCATCGATCCCCGTACAAGCGAAAAAGTTAATCAAAAACGGATTAGAAGAGTATCGCAGTATGCAAAATTACCAAGCGGATAGAGGTTTTGCGCACACTAATCTCGGTAACTTAGAGCGCGATCTCAACAATTTTGAAAATGCCGCCAAACATTATAATGCCGCGATAAATATTGAACCAATATATATACCCGCCTACCTTGCTTTAGCGAGGTTAACGGAATCATTAAACAATACTGCGCAGAGTATAAATGTTCTAAACCAAGCATTGACCATTAATCCAGACTCAGCTGAGGTTTATTTCGCGTTAGGCCTGACTCGTATTCGTCAACGCAACAAAAAGTTGGCTTTAGCGCACCTGCAAAAGGCAACGGAGTTGTCGCCGAATAACCCTCATTACTTTTTTACATTCGGTGCCTTACTTCAAGATCAAGGACAAGCAGAGGAAGCCTTGAAAAACTATGAGACTGCACACAAGCTCGCACCGAAGAATCCTCGAATGACCTATGCGGTGCTGCCTTTACTGTTAGAGCTCGGCCAAACCCAAAAAGCCCTGACGTATGCCGAGCAACTAGTAGACCTGATACCCGAGGATTTACAAACCCTTAGACTCATTAACATGTTGCGCAAAACGTCCGCAAAAACGAATTAACATAAATAATCAATGCGCATAATTATTAGTGAGTGTGCGTAATTTGATGGCAGGGTTCGGATGCGTGATGGGCGCTCGCTGAAGCCGCTATACGCTTCTTAAACTCCCCAACTAATAAGTGTTTCACTAAGCTTGTGCCCAATATTAGTCAATTTGTAGCGGTTCTCACAGAGCGGTCTTGGCAGCCGTTTATCCAGATTTTAGTACTAGCGCGCTGTTAGTCTCCAAAGCCTTAGCTATCGCCCATATTTCACGCTGTCATTTACATCTTGCTACTGATAGCAAACGGGCTATCGAATTTTAGAACATCAAATTTAAATTTCAGTGCGCAATGGTACGACCAATGACCTTCTGGTTTTGGTCATTAGCTTGATTAACATAAATCTCATCTTGCTGGCGCTGTCGAGTTGAGCTAACAAACTCCTCTGCATTAACAGCATAAGCACCTTCGTTTTCACGTAACACAAGTCTAGCAGCAACAGATTCAACTGAAGACAACAACTGTCCTTGAGCGCTTGATAAGGTTCGTTGCGAAGCTACTGAGTAAAGCTGAGGGTTACCTAAGATGCCTTCGTCTTTTGAGTAACTATCATTAGGACGAGCGGTTGAACGTGGCTGATCATCACTAATTAACACATGCATCGTTGATTGGACGCCATTTGTTGCATCAATGCTCAAGCTCGGAACCCATTTTGCATCTTGAGAAGCGGACTCAATTTGTAAAGTCGTTTGATTAATTTGATTGGAGTCTTTGCAGTCGCCAGACAGGATTTCTGTATCGGAACAAAATAGAGCACGACTCTCAAACAAGAAACGTCCCTCTCGACATGTGCCGGCATCTAGATCAAAGCGAGTACACTCATCAGCCGCTCCCTCTAACGGCTCCTGAACGTTACACATCACTTCCATGAGACCCTTGTAGCAGACATTAGAAACAGTTGCGCCTTGGACGTTCGTTGAAAAATATATCCCGGAATCTTGAACCACTGGCCGAGAAATAGATTGCACCAATCGACGACCTAACAATAGACGCTCTCGCACAGTGGCCGGTGCGGTAAGAGGCTGTTTGTAGTAATACACCACTAGAGCATCACGCTCTGTCAGACGTAAATTTAACAACAAAGAATCGTCGTACATCTTAAATTCGAAGCTGCGCATATAGTCTTTGTAGTAGGGCAAAAATGCAGCAAAACTAAGATCATTCGCGACTTCATCAAGCTCATTTAAGTCTTCATAGTTACTGGGCGTGCACAACTCAGATTGGGGTGTTGTTGGCGTGCGCTCTGCGTCTGTCACACAATAATCATTGAGATCATTTGGAAAAGAGCAGTTCAAAGCAAGTGTACAGTCATTCGTTACTTGCCATGCGAAGCCTCCAACGTCATTAGCATCGGCACAAGCTACTGGGTCAGCATTGTAACTACAGTCATTCAAATCAAACTGTGAGAACATGTAAGGATCTTCAATGTTTCTCAGCGATCGCGCTAATAAAAAGTCATAACTGTAGTTCTTAGATAAAACTGGCGCACTGTAACTAGCTTTATAGTCACTGTAGAAGAACTTACCCTGATCAAATACAAGGAAATCATCATTATCGAAAGCGATTTGCATCTTAGTGACATTTCCCGAGTCTTCTTCCAATTGATATGACCGATCTTTAAATACATCGTTGGAATCACTTAGCTCAAATAACTCTGAACCCTCAAATACAAAAATATCACGGCCAAGTTGCGCCACATAAAAGTTATCCTCCAACTCTTCGACAGCAAACAACTGACTATAAGCGCCTTCCACTCCCAGAACATTGGAAAAACTCTCTAGATTTCGATCTTGTGGAGCCGTCCAAACTTGGTCTCCAGCGCTATTCCACAATACCAGCTCACGAGCCCCGCTCCCCAAGCCAGCACCGATATATCCATATACTTGCACTTTACTACCTGGATTAGTCGCATCATCTACGTATGCACGAATCGGGTAACTCAAGGCTCTTGCTTGGCTAACATTAGGTAATAGGCGTGTTTTACAGTTAGCTGCGGAACTCTTACCGTCAAGTTCACCAATACATGTCTCTTCATCGATCGCGTTCACATCATAATTAAGCGCTACCTTAAAATAACGACGAAAATCTTGGTTATTTTGACATGCCCTAGCGCTATCAGCTGAATCAACGACCTCAACGTAAACAAAAGAATCATGCAGCTCATTCCATGTTTCATCACCAGTAACCGAATCGACCTCTGCCTCATAACGGATACTAGGGATCACACGGCATACCGTTCCTGAAAAACTTGTCAGTCGCTCAGCAGAATTAGCGTCTAAATCGATATAAAGCACTGCACCAGCATTGGCAAACACCACCGCTTCATTTTGTTTTAAAGGATCGGCAACCAAGTCAAGGTAAGCATGCACCCCCTGACTCATTGCATAAAGTTGGCTTGGGTTAGTACCTTCAACAACCACATTTCCGTCGCAAGAAGATGAGGAAAGAGACGCGTCACTATCATAATTCACGAGAGAAAGCGCGGTGTTATCCTGACAACCATATGCACCCACAAACAAATTTTTAATTTCTTCGAGTTCAGCATCGGGCTGTGCAGGTGGAGTCGGCGTTACGGGAGGATCAGGAAGCTCTTCCTCAGGAAGGATGTCAGTATCAAGAATCTCATCGATCCCCTCAGAACATGCGGACAAAACAAACACGAAGGCCACGACACAAATGTACTGCAATACTTCACTTAAGTTTCTAACTCGCGACACGAAGGTTCCTTTCGTCTTATTTTCTAACTCAGCTATTATATCGATATTAACTGCTTAGATAAGCGTCAGCACAAGCTATTGCGAGCGCATTCACACAAACTTATGTATTTAGTGGTACCTTAGCGCACACACCCTGAAATGAGGCACAAAATTGGAGATACCTTTCGGCTCAAGCCCTGAACAAAATAAGGCAGCTTCAACCGAACAGCGAGCGCCTATTTCTTCTACATCGCAGATCATTCAAATAACGGGAGACACACCTCTTCAGTCCCTCCCTGTGATTAGAGACAATATTGTTGAAATTCAGAGCGTTGATGTAAAAAAAAACCAGACAGCCCTCATCCAAATAATAGGAAAAGTTAAGGGTGAAATACTAAGCACTGATCAAGCAATCACGATCGGCAGCAAAGGCAATCGTCCGACACCTCTTCCAACACAAGCAAGTGAACTAAGAGTACCGCATCTCATAACCAGTCCGGCTCAACCCATTTCAGAAAAAGAGCTTTCAACTTGGCTAATACAGATTAAAAATCAATTTATTCTCGCAAGTTCAAAGTTAGCGCTTAAGACAGGCATGGTACTAAATCTCACACTAACGGAGGCGGGCACTCCGGTCATCAAAAACCTACCCGCAGAGCAGATAGCTACCCTGCCGTTACAGACGAAAAATTCATCCCCTGAGGCACAACTCTCTCAGTTAAGATCTTCCTTAGCTCGCTTACTTCCACAGCAAGTCAGTCTTAATAGCGGTTTTAAAATCCTTCAACAAACACAAATTTCACCGGCAATGTCAGATAGATTAGAAGGAGCTCAACAAGCATCGTCTTTGATTCTAAACACACTCAAAGAGCAATTACCTAAGTCCGCCGATCTCACTGCAAAATCAGTAACGATCGCATCAACCAGCACTGAGCAAGTCTCATTCACGCCAATTGAGACCATCAAGTCATGGCTAAAACTTAGCGGAATAGAGCTTGAAGCAAAGCTCCTAAATCGAGATAGCAAGCAGTCAGTAGCCAGTCAGAACACACCCGATCAAGTCAAAACTCTTGATATCCAAGGTATATGGAAAACACTTACACTACTCGAAGGGCGTAGCAAGTCAGAACAAGATCTATGGCAACGAGCATCTCAGCGAGCCATCAACATTATTAACCTAAATGGTCCAATGCTCACGCCGCCGGAACCACTTCAAACGCGTGTTTCAGAATTTATTCAGCAACTACCAACACAGCTTAAATCTCATACAAGCATGAGCGCAACAGCACAAAAAATCACAGACTTCGACCAGCTATCCAACTCACTTTTCAATCAAACGAAACAACTATTTGACTTACTATCTAGCAATACAGCAAACACCCTCAATGCAAACAAAAATAATATAAAGTTAGTACTTACAAACTTAGAATCCATCGATAAAAAAGCACCTTCAATTATTTTGAACCTCGCAAACCATCAACATTCACCAGCATTCAAACTCTTAAGTAAACAAAACGAGCTATTTACTCAACAAATTCAAAACACCCTTAACTTACTGCCCAATATCAGCAAAACTCAATCAGATATCAAAGCATCCCTTCAAAGCCTAGCGTTCGGTATTAGCCAATCCTCAAACACACCTAAGCCAAGCACATCACAAACTGAGAACCTATCATCTGAGCCTCGTTTGTATGGACTATCTGAGAATCAACTATTTACCAAAGCTTTTGATTTTCCGAAACTGGATAATTCAACATTGAAAGCACAAGCGATATTAGCCGACCAAGAGCTCTCCACAGGACAACTATTGAGACTCCTTGCGGGTATGATTAATCGGATCCAGTTCAATCAAGTAAACAGTCTCTACCAAGCCCAAACATCTAACGAACCCGGCTTTATTCAAGCATGGAACATAGAGCTGCCTTACACGCACCAAAGCAACATCGAAACGCTTCAATTGCGTATCGAGCAGCACGAACAAAAACAAGAGCAGCACCAACATCCGCATAAAAACAAAGAGAAAGCGTGGATCATAAAACTGCAATTCAATCTGGAAGGCATAGGCCCACTTCACGTTCGAGCAACCCTAAACCCACCTCATGTAAAAACAGAGTTTTGGGCAAAGAATCAAAAATCTTTGCAACTGATCAAGTCCGAAGAAAACCTTTTTAAAGCGCAACTAAAAAAGGCTGATCTAAATATTGATAGCGCAAGTTATTATCTAGGGGCGCCTCCAAGCGACACACACACCGAAGTAAAGCAAGGCTTTGTGGATACTCGAGCATGAGCAAACTACCTGAAGCAGTCGCACTGCATTATGACCAAGAGAGCGCCCCTAAAGTTGTAGCAAGCGGCACCGGAGACATCGCGCAAGAAATCGTTGATATCGCAAATGCACATGGCATTCCTTTGTACGAGAATGCCGAACTAGTAAGAATGTTGGCACAACTTGAGTTGGGAGAAGAAATTCCGGATGTGTTGTACAGATTGATCGCAGAAATCATTGCATTTGCATTTTACCTACAAGGCAAAGCGCCCAAGGATTTTTCTTAATAGTCCGCAAGTTACCATGCAAACAGCCTATTTAAGGTTTATGATTAAGTAATAATCATAAGCTCGCACAGCGAATTCAAAAGTAGACAATGCAACAACCTGACAACTCCATTCTCACACATTCTCCAGCATACGCTGTAGCAACTGTATTAAGCGGCCTGAGCACTGTTATCGCGGTACTAGATAAGCAATTCTCGCTTGCCATATTTTTAGGCTCATTTACTGCGCTATTATTTTTGTCTCGATTAGGAAAAGTGCTCTCCCCTAGATTCACACAAAAGCTTAATCAATTTGGCACAACTTCTCCGACAGAAGAAAGCTTTGAATCAGGCACGCCTCGTCGTCTCTCGATTATTATCGCCGTCTTAACACTCGCTATTCTTTGGGTCGCTCCTGACCAAAGCGGTATATGGGTCTATTCCCTGCCTCTCATGCTTATGTTTTTCTTTGAGTTTAAAATTGCCTTACCGATCTTAGCGGTCACAAGTTTGTTATCCATAGGCTTGATCGCATGGCACGATTCACCATTTGTATCCTTGCAAGCCGTACCAAATTTCATTCTGTTTTTAGGTGCATCGTGTGCACTGGTTTATCTACGTGAACTGCGTCGTCGCCAACTTTTACCCTTACGAAGAACCGACAATTTAAGCCATGCAGCATCTCTCCAACACCTCAATGAAGATCTGCAAAAAGAGATTCAACGAAGTGAGCGTGAAGGAAGCGACCTTATTGTTGTATCACTAAAACTCGACCCCACAGCTACCGAAAAGCTCAACGACAAAGAACATGATTTTGTGCAAGTAGAAATAGGAAAATTGCTGCATAACAACCTGCGTATTTTTGACAGTTACTATCGTCTGGAACAACACAGTTTCTTGATTGTTTTACCGCACACTAGCTCAAAGCCAGCCATCAAGATCGCAGATTCTCTGCGCTTGAAAATCAAACAACAAATCCAATTAAACAAAGTAAATATGACAAGCAGCATGGGTGTGAGCCATCTCAATGTCGGTGACGATTGCCACTCGATGGTTCAGCACGCACACATTGCACAAGATAAAGCTCTTCAGCGCGGTGGTGATCAGTCTTATCTTTTTAGCGACAAAGATCTAAACAATAGCGAGCAAAACAATGAGAACTGAAGTACAACTGCAAGGCCAAGTGATAGGCAGCCTCTATCTACTTGCAGGAATCATTATGGTCGTGCTCGGCGTGCAAAACTTTCGATACGGCATGTACCCTTTAGTCTACACCGCAAGTTTACTGAGTCTGACATTTTTTGGCTTAGCGACCTACGCACGCTTTACCTATCAACTTAGCAATCTTCAGCGCGCCAATCTTGCAGCACTATGTTTTGTTTTTCTGGTCCTTCTCTGGGACGCGCAAACGCATGCACAACAATTGATGTACTGGCTCATCCCTCTGGGCTTGTTTGCCTACATCGCCTTACCACTGAAACAAGCCAAAATCCTTAGTATCGTTGCAGGATTATGCTTCACTGCAGTGTTATTCCACCATGCAGATCTACTCACTGTTTCTTTGTTCGCCACGAGCTATGTACTGATGATTGCATTTGCAGGAACATTTGCAATGCTGCACCAGAGTCGCAGTCGTACTCTCGTTGAGTTAGCCATTCATGAGCCGGTGACTAGTGCTTACAACATCAGACACTTAGAAGACACACTGAATAAAGAAGTCTCACGATCTAAAGAAACAGAGCGCCCTGTTTCCATATTGTCTCTTGAAGTCGATTACTTTGAACAAATAGAAGAAATGCATGGTATTGGCATTCAGCAAGATTTATTGAAACAATTATCTGAAACGCTGAATGGAATGATTCGAGCAGGAGACAGCCAATACTTCGATGCCCAGCAGCGTTTTTACTTGCTACTACCCTGCACACCAGAAGAGGGCGTACTTGTCATTGCAGAACGAATCAGAAGAACGCTTGAAGAAAGCACGTGGCCCGAAGTGGACAGCATTACAGTCAGCATCGGCGCCAATACATTCACACCTGTTAAAAACTCAAAAAGCGCTCAAGAGTTGCTTCAAGGCGCGCATGCAGCGCTGGCTGAAGCACACAGCAAAGGTAATAATCGCGTTATATTGAACGACTAACCACCTAAGATGCCAAGTTTAATAGAGTTAAGTCACTGGCTCACCGCAAACGCGAGCTTAATATTACCTGCAATTGCAATCATCGCGTTTGTCGAATCATTTGCCATCGCAGGCATTGTTGTCCCAGGCGTTGCATTGCTATTTTCAGCTGCTGCCGTTGCAGGACTCGCAGGCATCCCGCTCATAGAGGTATTAGCTGCCGCATTTATCGGCGCTGTGCTTGGTGACGTTATTAGCTTTTATATTGGCCGTGCCTTCCACGACCGATTACCCCTCACATGGCCTTTTTCAAAGTATCCAAACGCCTTACAAGAGGGTGAAAGATTTTTTGAGAAATATGGCACCTACAGCGTAGTCATTGGTCGGTTTGTCGGACCTCTGCGTCCAGTACTCCCACTCACTGCGGGTGTACTCCAAATGTCACCCACCAAATTTATTCTTATCAATCTGCTTTCAGCTATCGCATGGGCTCCAGCCTATATATTACCCGGTTATTTGGGAGCAGAAATAACGCAACTCGCTACTCAAAATCGTGATATTACCTATGCCCTTGTGCTTGTTTTATGCCTAATAATTGCGATCAGCCTATTATGGTTATCACTGAGCAAACAGCGAGCAAAACCGTTCGTATACTTTGGCTCAATATTCACTTTAAGTGCCATAGCATTTTCAAGCATTGCTTACTTAAACATTAGCGGCATGCTAGATGGCTTTGATGTATGGGTTCTCGCCAAGGCATTAACTGTCAGGGATACCTTGTTTTACAGCTTCTTTGTTTTCATCACGCTGCTCGGCGATCAAGCTCTGCTTATCTTGTTATTCCTGATATGCGTTGCATCTCTCGCGACCCATAAACAATACAAGCATGCTATCTACTTCGCTCTGACGGGTATCACTGTCGCCGGATTCACCCATGGGTTTAAATACTTATTTAACACAATCCGCCCAGACCATTTGCTCGGTGCACTTTCAAGTGGTGCATTTCCGAGTGGGCATACCAGTGGAGCAGCTGTCTTCATCGGATGCTTAGTATTAACGGCAATACCTAGTCAGAAATCTAACGTATGGAAGGTCTGCGGACTAATCATCATCAGTCTCATTGCCTGTTCACGCATCATTCTTGGAGTTCACTGGGCGAGTGACGTGATCGCAGGGTTGCTGCTAGCTGGCATCATCTTATGCTTAAGTCACTTGGTACTGCCACGTGAAGACAAACACCTCGACCCGAAAATCAACAAGCAGTATTACGTAACGTTGCTCATTATTCCTGTCACCTACGTCGTTCTGTCGATGAGTAACGCACTCGTTTTTTATTCTCCGCGTTAAATCATCTCTAATACAGTTTGAGAGATAGATTCTAGGCGACTCACTAATTCAGGCTGCTCATAAAGACGTTGTTTCTCTTCTAGAGGCAATGGCAACAATTCAATCAATCGTAAACTTACCTGCTCTGCATCTTCATAATCGATCGTTAAATTTAGCTCTTCAATACTCGGATGTTTGACCAAAGCCTTTAAAATCTCGATCAGGTCATCATAGTTTTGAGGCAAATGCTGAGAACGCTCATCGCTATGGGTCGATGCAGATACAGGCTCACAATCGGCATACCAGAGTTTCTTATCAGTGCGATAAGTTTGCGTGAACAAAACACTTTCCACACCTTCTAAAACAACCGCTAAAACACCATCATCATCCAAGTCAAAATCAACAACTTTCGCCAAACAGCCTTGACGATAAAATGGTAGATCGACTCCTCCTTTTGCTTGAGGATTAATTGCCACTGAAACCAGAGGCAAATCGTTTTTCATACAATCTTTTATGGCATCAAGGTATTGGGCTTCAAACACGCGCACTGACACACGTCCTCTCGGACAAAGCATTGCTTCTAGCGGAAACACAACAACCTTCACTTTTTACTCCTAAATTCATCGAATATTTCTGAGCAGAATAGGTGATCTCCGCACAGATCTGCAAGCGAATAAGATCTTAGTCACTTTTATGCCTTTCTAAGTGTCTATCTACTGTGGACACTGCAGGTTTTCTGGTAAGCTTGCTCGAAATTTTTTTGTGTAGATACATTACTTAAAGACGAGAAATTAAACATGCCAACTTATCGTTCCAAGACTTCAACTCATGGTCGTAACATGGCAGGTGCACGTGCTTTATGGCGCGCAACTGGTATGACAACAGAAGACTTTGAAAAGCCAATTATCGCGATAGCAAACTCATTTACACAATTTGTCCCAGGACATGTTCATTTGAAAGACATGGGGCAACTCGTCGCACGCCAAATTGAAAAAGCGGGTGGCGTTGCAAAAGAATTCAATACCATCGCGGTCGATGATGGTATTGCTATGGGGCATGATGGCATGCTTTACAGCTTACCCTCACGTGAGATAATCGCCGACTCTGTCGAATACATGGCAAACGCGCACTGCGCAGACGCATTAGTGTGTATTTCAAACTGCGACAAAATCACACCCGGAATGCTCATGGCAGCCTTGCGCTTAAACATTCCTGTTGTATTTGTTTCAGGTGGCCCAATGGAAGCGGGTAAGACAAAATTGAGTGAACATAAACTCGATCTTGTCGACGCGATGGTTATCGCAGCGGATGATACAGCCGATGATGAAACAGTTGCCGAATATGAGCGCAGCGCATGCCCAACATGTGGTTCATGCTCTGGAATGTTTACCGCAAATTCAATGAACTGTTTAACTGAAGCGATTGGTCTTTCGCTTCCTGGTAACGGCACGACACTCGCGACGCATGCCGACCGTGAGAAATTGTTCTTAAAAGCAGCAGATTTGATCGTTGATATTACGCGCCGTTACTACGAACAAGACGACGAATCTGTCTTGCCTCGATCAATTGCCAACACTAAAGCGTTTGAAAACGCTGTAGCACTTGATGTTGCCATGGGCGGATCAACAAACACTATTCTTCACCTCCTCGCTGCGGCACAAGAAGCAGAGTTGGATTTCTCAATGAAGAACATCGACGAACTAAGTCGCAAGATTCCTCAGCTATGTAAAGTCGCACCAAACTCTCCAAAGTATCATATTGAAGATGTTCACCGCGCAGGCGGCATCATGGCTATCTTGGGCGAACTCGATCGTGCTGGCATTCTGCATACAGATACGCCAACCGTTCACTCAGCAACAATGAAAGAAGCGCTAGCCGAGTGGGACATCATGCAAAACAACTCACCTGAATTGGCAGAGTTCTTTAAAGCAGGTCCAGCGGGCATTCCAACACAGACCGCGTTTAGCCAAGCGACAAGATGGCCAAGCCTAGATGGTGACCGTAAAGATGGTTGTATTCGTTCTATCGAAAACGCGTTCTCGCTAGAGGGCGGCCTCGCTATTCTTTATGGCAATATCGCTCTTGATGGGTGTGTTGTGAAGACGGCAGGCGTTGATGAGTCAATCCACGTATTCACGGGTAAAGCAAAGATCTTCGAAAGCCAAGACTCAGCAGTAAAAGGTATTTTGAACGATGAAGTAAGTGAAGGCGACGTTGTCGTTATTCGCTACGAAGGTCCGAAAGGCGGCCCAGGGATGCAAGAAATGCTTTACCCAACAAGTTACCTTAAATCGAAAGGCCTTGGTAAAGCATGTGCGCTATTAACCGACGGTCGATTCTCAGGCGGCACCTCTGGCCTATCTATCGGTCACTGCTCACCAGAAGCTGCAGCAGGTGGTGCTATAGGCCTGATTAAAGAGGGCGACATCATTGAAATCAACATTCCTGAACGTAGCATCAACGTGAAACTTAGCGATGCTGAGTTACAAGCTCGCCGCGATGCAATGGACGCAAAAGGAAAAGATGCGTGGAAGCCATTAGAAGATCGTCCACGTAAAGTGACACCAGCACTTAAAGCATATGCTTTACTAGCCACTAGTGCGGACAAAGGCGGTGTACGTAACTTAGATATGCTCGACTAACAGCATAACAAAGAGCAAAAAGCCCGAGTATCTGAGAGATGCTCGGGCTTTTTATTGAAGCAAATATTAAGGCTTAAGCTGGCTTACGATCATACACAACAAAACTGTAGTCATAAGGATTAGGCTCTTCTGCTTTATAATCTTCCCGACCTAACTCCGACCATTGTGAGCGATCAAATTCAGGAAAATAGGCATCCCCTTCCACATGCCGATGTACTTCAGTCAAATACATCCTATCAACCAAATCTAAAGACGCTTTATAAATTTGGTCACCGCCAATAATCATAAGCTCATTCTGACCATCAATCTCTGCAATCGATTCAGCCAATTGAAAGGCTTCCTCTAAGGAATGCACGACCTTCACACCCTCAGCAGACCAATCTGTATTGCGTGTCACCACGATGTTGACTCTTCCGGGAAGCGGCTTTCCAATAGACTCGAAAGTCTTGCGTCCCATGACGATAGGCTTACCCATCGTCACTTCTTTGAAGTACTTTAGATCATTCGGCAAATACCAAGGCAGCTTATTATTTCTACCGATCACATGATTCTGAGACAACGCAACAATCAGCGATTTTTTCATAGTCATTACTCTATCTTCCGCCTAGATCAAATTGCGATCGGTGCGCGAATCAAACCATGAGGATCGTAACCTTCGATTTCGAAGTCCTCATACTCGTAGTCAAATATCGAAGCGGGCTTTCGCTTAATCTTCAATGTTGGCAGGGCGCGAGGCTCGCGCTTGAGTTGTTCGAACACAATCTCGTCCGTCAAATGATTACTATACAAATGGCAGTCGCCAAATGTATGAACAAAGTCACCAACCTCCAAGTCACATTGCTGCGCAATCATGTGAGTCAATATCGCGTAGCTGGCAATGTTAAATGGCACACCCAAAAATAGGTCAGCACTGCGTTGGTACAACTGACAAGACAACTTCCCGTTTTGAACATAAAACTGGAATAAACAATGACAAGGCGCCAACGCCATACGACCCTGCTCTACGTTTTCCTGCGGACTAATAGTCTCGTCCGGTAACTCAGTTGGGTTCCAGGCAGAGATAATCAAACGTCGCGAGTTAGGCTTAGTTTTGATTTGTTGAATAAGCTCTGCAACCTGATCAACAACTTCACCGCTTTGACCAGCCCAACTTCGCCATTGCTTGCCATAAATAGGACCGAGATCACCGTCTTGCGTTGCCCATTCATCCCAAATCGAAACACCACGTTCTTTCAGCCAATTGTTATCCGTACTTCCTTTCAGAAACCACAATAACTCATAAATAATACTCTTGAGGTGCACTTTTTTTGTCGTGACCAACGGAAAGCCTTCACTCAAGTCGAATCGCATTTGGCGACCAAACACGGAGCGAGTTCCAACACCCGTTCTATCTCCGCGATCAACACCGTTATCAACAACATCTTGCATTAAATCTAAATATGCTTGCATAACTAACCCTCTATGCCTCCTTCGCCATACCACGCTTGTTTGCGTAAACAACCATGCCAATCCCCAATGCAATCATTGGTAGCGACAATAGCTGACCCATTGTGAGCCAACCCCAGGCAATAAAACCAATATGCGCGTCTGGTTCGCGCACAAACTCAATAATAAATCTAAATAACCCATAGAAAACTAAGAACATGCCCGAAACCGCATACATTGGTCGCGGCTTCGATGAATACCACCAAAGAATTAAAAACAGAACTAAGCCTTCAAGGAAACTCTGGTACAGCTGCGAAGGATGACGTGCCAATTGGGTTGGATCAGTAGGAAACACCATCGCCCATGAAACGTCCGACGCACGGCCGTATAGCTCGGCACCAATAAAATTACCAATACGCCCTAAGCCTAAGCCAATGGGAACTAATGGCGCGACAAAATCTACTAGCTGCCATGGCTTGCAACCGACTTTTCGCGAGAATAAATATAGAGCTGTGATAACCCCTATCAATCCCCCGTGGAAAGACATTCCACCTTCCCAAACTCTAAACAACCAAATTGGGTCATCGAGAAATTTCGGAAAATTATAAAAGAACACATACCCTAGGCGACCACCAACAATAACACCTAGCGCAGCATAGTAAATCATATCCCCAACATCTTGCGGTTGAAGCGGAGCATCAGCTCTTTGCGCGCGTTTTTTACCTAACAAGTAAGCCGCCAAAAAGCCAAACAAGTACATCAAGCCATACCAATGCACTTCTAAAGGTCCAAGGCTGACCGCAACAGGATCAATTTGTGGATAGGCTATAGCCACCGACTACTCCTCACTTAAAAAAAGACAAACTTAATGCCAATCGCAAAAAGGCAAATAGAAAATAATTGTTTTAATCGTTCTGCATTCATTATCTGAGCGAATTGCGCCCCTTTTCTCGCAAACGCCACTGAGACTAAAGAGGTCATCACTACAGCAGGAAGATAAATATATCCCCAGCTATATTTTGGTGTGAGCGTGGAGTCTAGAGTAAACGTGATGTTAGCGATAGCCCCCGTGAGAGCAATTGGCAATCCACAAGCAGCAGCCGTGCCGACCACCCTCTTCATTGGCAAACCTAAACGATGAAAATACGGAACACTTAAAGTACCGCCGCCAATACCGAACAAAGCTGAAATACCACCGATACTTAAGCCTATCGGAAACATTGTTCGCGTCGACACCCCATCTGAAGCATTCTCGGGCTGCTGCCTGCGAAGCATTCGAACCGCGACTAGCATGACAAATATACCGAGTAAAATACGAAGATCTTGGCCATTGATTTGCAGTGCTAACAGTACGCCTAAAATGGCACCCAAAACGATACTCGGGGCGACTTTCGACAATACATGCCAATCAACACCGCCAAGTAAATGATGTTTACGCGTTGAACTGATAGAGGTAAAAACAATACACGCTAGTGAGGAAGCGATCGCCATATGCGTTAATACGGAAGCATCAAACCCTTGCGCTTCAAAACAAAACACAAATACGGGTACCATTATAATACCGCCACCCACACCGAATAATCCGGCTATAAATCCAGCCAAGGCGCCAGCGAGTAAATACGTTAGGATAACCATATCTGTTTAAATAGACGAAACGTGGGTAAGTAAGCACCATATCATAACAAGATTCAGGCAAGTGATACGTAATGTGTTTGATTATTTTTAAATGGCAACCAAAGAGTGAAACGCCACTCATATTGCTCGGTAATCGTGATGAGTTTTATCAGCGACCGACAGACCAAGCATTTAAATGGGATAACGACATTTGCGCTGGCAAAGATAAACTCGCAGGAGGAACTTGGCTGGGTATCACAGCAAATCAACGATTATGCACGGTTACTAACTTTCGAGAAGTTCCGAGTTCGAGCGGCGAAAAATCAAGGGGCTTAATCCCAAACGAGTTTTTGTTAAGCGAAGTCAGCGCTCAAGAATACGCTACGCACCTTGCACAAAGCTCTGAAGATTACACCGGATTCAATGCCCTGATCTTCGATGGTACTGAACTTGTATATACGAGTAATCGAGACACGCAAAACTTTCGCATACTTGATGCTGGTATCTATGGTCTGAGTAATCACCTACTCGACACACCTTGGCCAAAAGTAATCAAAGCCAAAGGCGAATTTAAAAAGTGCATCGACGATTCACCAGAGCCAAACACAGATCAAAAAAATGCCTTATTTGCGTTAATGCAGGATCAAACTCCAGCGCCTGAAAATGAACTTCCTAATACTGGAGTGGGGGTTCAAAGTGAGAAATTGCTTTCGAGTATTTTCATTCGGAGTAAAGAGTATGGCACGCGCACAAGCTCACTTGTGCGCATTCATCAAAACAAGATTTCGTTAATCGAACGCAGTTATGACACGACTTTCAACTCAGAGAACAGCCAAGACTTGCCCTATACCGAAGTGGAAATAAATCTTTAAGGCGTAGTAAAGAACACGAACCCGGATTAGACCAAGAGAGATCACTATGCATATGCTCATCGAACTCAAGCAAAAATACTTACTAGGCTTTCTCTTTATTTCTTCCGTTCTATGGATAAACCATTCTTCTGCAGAAGAACAAAGCGCCCTAATCTGTAAAGTAGATGGAAGTGATGACGCCTTTAAAATTTATACAAACCAACGTATCTATGAAAGCGAGCAGTTTGAGCATTACCAACTTATAGACGGTCTCACTGTGTTGGTCGTTAATAAAGACACGATGAAATTCAATCGACTTTCCAACTTAAATTTACTTGCGCATTCAACCATGGACCCAAGTATGCCTCCTGAACCACATCAGTTTTTTAGTGGCGAGTGCAGCAGAGCATAAGTTAACGACCACGAATCAATCCACATATAGTTCTGGCTGAGAGAGAAAAGCCTGTATGATTTTAGAATTATCTTCTTGAGCGAGTGTAATCGCTACGCGGGAAATCGACTGCTCCGTATAACTTGAAGATGGACTTGCATGGCATAAAAAGAACAACAAGGCCTCACTTAAATCAGAATATACATGCCAAGAGTTCATAACAATGGCCTCTTCGGCCGATCTTGCAACATCGCCAAGTAGCATATCTTCGATCAAATCATGGAAGCGTTCACTATCACTCCCCCAACACACAAAATAACATGCACCTTGCGCTAAGAGATCTGACGCTAAACGCGCCAATTTTCCATCCGAAATTGGACGAAAATCGCCACCAATAAAGCATATGAAATGTTGCGAACCAATGTCGAATGTTGGTATCGATTGATCAAAGGATGGGAGAGAGCAAGCATAGACCGCATCGTTGTGATAACGGCACAACAAATCTAGTGACATAGGAGAATTCAAACTAAAAGCGATTATGAGAAACCAAGTTAATCGTCATCTTGCATGGGAATGAGGTATAAACCTGATCTAAGACCCGCTAAACGTTCATCGATCTTAGCTTGCTCTTCGCCAGTTAAGGAAAGTGACACATCCTCTGGTACAAAAATATAATCATCTTTTTGAATGTCGAATCCGATTTTTCCGAGGATACGTCCGCTTGAACTAATGCAATCAAGCTGTTGTTGAATAGGCCAAAACAGGACCATGAAGGGAATTCTCTCAGTATTGCAAAAGCAAGGATGATAAGCCTTTAATTTGGCTAACTCAAAGCCACAATTTAACAAACTATTCTTCTTTTAACTTCACACGGGTCGACAACTTGCTGGCCTGCTTTTGAATTACATGTTGCGCAAGCAGCTCTTGCTCAACCTCCGAAATCTCTTCAAAATTTACACGCACCCAATATGGTCGATCCTTGAGTTGCTGCTTTTCATAGTCCGACAATTCCGCGGAAAACGCATCGCGACGTTCACAACCAACCACCATCGCCAAGGCTTCTACAACTTCTTCAGAAGGAAAGAGTTTGATATGCAAACTCAACATTTGCGCTTTGCTGAAATCAGTATGATATGGAAATGCCAAACCACAAGCACTGACATTCGCCTCACACATCATATAAGTGTGTGCATGCTTATCATCAACCTTAGGTTTGCCTGTATCAACGTCGGCCGCAATCAAATCTATCTTATGATTTAACAAGCCAAGCAAAGTAGCGAGCGATTCATCTTTGCGCTTAAGTCTAGCAAGATGACGGTTAATGGCACTATTGACCTTGATCAGCCTTTGTTCGGGCGTCTGAACCGACCCTGAGTCTAAATGCTCAACGTCAGTGTCGGTGACAAGCATCAAGCGTAAACCGATATGGTCATCAACCCGAAAATATCGACGACGCTCTGATGTTTTTTGAGACATAGCTACTCCGCAACTTAAGCTAGAAAATTTCCTCCGGCGACAAATCTAACATGTCTCGCAGCAAACTAGTATTCGCAGCATCAACCGCTTGTTCACTGGCTTGAATATCTTTGCGCATTGAGTCTGCGCTTTTCTCTTCAAGCACGATCTCTGCGCGTCGATTTTTAGCTCGATGTTCAGTAGAGTCGTTTGCGACTAAAGGACGGCTATCTGCAAAGCCCGAGACCGAAACACGTCTTGGGTCTAAATCACCCGATTCCATGAGTCCGTGGGCAACCACTAAAGCGCGTTTTGCTGACAAATCCCAGTTTGATGGAAATTCTTTTGTTTTTATCGGCACATCATCCGTGTGCCCTTCTATTGAAATTCTACCCTGAACAGAGCCTAGTACGTCAACGAGCTTATCCAAAATAGGTAAAAAATCATCTTCCAGATGCGCTGAACCTGAAGAAAACGACCCTTTCTCTTCAACTCGTATAATAATTTTGCGCCCTTGAGTTTCTAATTCGATTAATTCTTCTGAAATTTCTTTCTCTAGAAAAGACGCAATTTCGAGAGCCTGATCTTCTGCTTCCTCAGCAGCCTTAGTGACAGTAGAAACCAACAATTGTTGCAGCTCTAGCATTTCCCTATCATTTTCACCCAATGCATCGATACATTCATGTGCAGCCTCACGCGGTGTTGATTGATCGCACATCAACTCTAAACTTTGCTCGTTGGGATTAGTCGTTTGTTGCATGACTGTCCGAATGGGCGTTGGCTCTGGTTTTCCCGGCGCGAACTCTAGTGCTACCACACTGGTGCCAGTAGGGACTTGATTCACTTCGACTTGTTTCTGAACACCAAATGCTTCACGCATGGAGCCAGCAAGACGCTTAAACTTCAACACATCCATTTCAGCAAACGATAGAAGCAATACAAAGAAACACATGAGCAGAGACATTAAGTCTGCAAAGGTTCCCATCCAAGCAGGAAGCCCCGGTGTGCATTCTTCGCACTCATGTTCTTGATCAGACATGTAGCGCGTTAACCTGTTTCTGCTTCAGTTTCACGCGCACCTTCGGGAAGGTAATTACGCAACATCATTTCTATTACTCGAGGATTTTGGCCAGCCTGAATCGCCATCACCGCATCAATTGACATGCTCTTGATAAGATTCTCTTCTGTCATCCTAAGTTTTAGCTTGTCAGCGAAAGGTATGGCTACCATGTTAGCAAGCATTGCGCCGTAAAGTGTGGTTAACAAGGCAACAGCCATTGCTGGACCGATAGATTTAGGGTCATCCATGTTCGATAGCATTGCGACAAGACCTATTAAAGTACCGATCATGCCCATCGCCGGCGCTACATCTCCTAAAGCTTCCCAAACTCGGGCGCCGGTTTTGTGGCGCTCTAAGGTCTGCGCTTTATCTTTACTCAATAACGAACGCACAACATCTGCATCATGCCCGTCTATCAATAAGCCAACCCCTCTTTTCAAGAAGTTGTTGCCCATCTCTTTGCCTTCCAAAGCGAGCAAACCACCTTTACGGGCTTCTTCAGCCAACTCTTTGATCACACCGATTAACTCTTCCGGTGAATCAAGCTTAAACATAAAGGCCTTTGCCACGGTTTTCACTGCACCTAAAAATTGTGCAAGAGAAAATTTCATTAAGCACACGAGTAGTGAGCCAACTAACACAATTAGTACAGAAGGAATATCGAAAAACATCCCTACAGAGCCACCCAACACCATTGCAAAAGCAATAATGGCGAATCCTCCGATTAATCCTATTAGGGTTGCGAGATCCAAATGAGGAACCCTCTTCTCTCATATATGGTTGATATTTCAGTTATTGCAGGGCGAAATTAGGTTCAACGAGGAACAATGAATCGTTATACTTAAACCCAGCTTTAAAGTTGTGAATACACGCCAGCTTGCATACTTGTTGTTTATGAATTTGAGCACTTAAAAAGTGTAGTCACTAAACTTTTTTTTCACGTTGGAATATGTGATTTTCCACAAACTTGGATCGGACGGAGATATACGCCAGCATGTCGATAAACGAGGACAACGCACTCAATGATTTCGAACAATCTCTTGCACAGCTAGAAGCTATTGTCGATAAAATGGAGAAGGGCGAACTATCTCTCGAGCAATCGTTAGAAGCGTTTGAAGAAGGCGTTAAATTAACGCGAAACTGCCAACAAACTTTGCGAAAAGCAGAACAACGAGTACATGAGCTACTTGACGATAATGGCGAATTAAGCACTAAACCATTTACCTCTGATCATGACGGCGACTCTGCCTAATAAGCTTCTCTATGGAACAGCCTATCTTTTTTAGTCACTATCGTGATCTGATTGACCGTGCGCTCTCGCAATTCATTGAAGACCTAAGTGGCAAAGACACTGAATTGCATAAAGCCATGCATTATAGCGTTGTACTAGGCGGTAAGCGCGTTCGCCCACTACTGACGATCACTACTGCAAAGGCCCTCAATTGCTCTGAAGAAAGTGCATTGCATGCCGCATGTGCGATTGAATTGATCCATGCGTACTCATTAATTCACGACGACCTACCTGCCATGGACGATGATGCATTACGTAGGGGACAGCCGACTTGCCATATCGCATTTAACGAGGCTACAGCCATTCTTGCCGGCGATGCTCTCCAGGCGCTGGCGTTTGAATTAGTTTCATCAAACGCCAGCCCTCAAGATAACGCAACAAAACTTAAGCTGATTCAAACACTCGCAAAAGCAAGCGGGGCTGAAGGAATGGTACTTGGTCAAGCAATTGACCTAGACTCGGTAGGCAAAGCACTGTCATTAAAACAGCTTGAAGTCATGCATCATCACAAAACTGGCAAGCTGATTAGCGCTGCAGTGGAACTGGGCGCACTGTGTGCTGAGGCATCTGAAAAAGAATTGGCCGCCTTGGCAGATTTCTCTCGAGCGCTAGGACTGGCATTTCAAGTTCAAGATGACATCTTGGATGTGACGGGCAATACCGAAACAATTGGTAAAACGTCTGGTGCAGACGAGGCACTAAACAAACCTACTTACGTTTCCCTGCTAGGTCTTGAAGGCGCTAGAGAGAAGCTAGAAGGTCTGCACAAAGATTGCCTATCTAGCCTCAATCGCTTAAACGACCGTGATATTGACGAACTGAGAGAAATTGCAGATTACGTCATTAGACGCATTCATTAAGCGAAGAAGAAAAAGCCTTGAAAAATAGACTTTCTGATATACTCGACCCCCAAGCGAAACCATAACAGCGAACCAGATGTACGATCTTCATACTTTTAACGACATCCCAACAGAGCGACCGTCTACACCCTTGCTCGATAAGATCGAATCTCCGCACCAGTTGCGACTGCTATCTGCAGAGCAGATGGAAAAGTTATGCTACGAATTGCGGCACTTCTTACTTTATAGCGTAGGACAATCAGGCGGGCATTTTGGGGCAGGATTAGGAGTCGTTGAACTGACAGCTGCCTTGCACTATGTGTTCAACACGCCGGAAGATCGCATAGTATGGGACGTGGGTCACCAAGCTTATCCTCACAAAATTCTGACAGGCCGCCGAGACGCTATGCCTCGCATTCGTCAGCAGGATGGTCCAGCTGCTTTTCCAACGCGATCGGAAAGTGAGTACGACACATTTGGAGTTGGCCACTCGAGCACTTCCATCAGTGCCGCACTTGGCATGGCTTTAGCAGCAAAACACAAAGGTAAGAATCGTAGAGCAATTGCAGTCATCGGAGACGGCGCATTAACCGCTGGCATGGCGTTTGAAGCACTTGCCCACGCAGGCGACATTTATCCTAACCTGCTCGTCATTCTTAACGACAATGACATGTCGATCTCCAACAATGTTGGCGGCTTAAAAAATCACTTAGCACAAATCCTTTCAAGCAAGGCATACAATCAAGTACGTGACGGTAGTAAGCGTGTATTGAGCGGCACACCGAGCCTTCGTGAATTTGCTCGTAAAACCGAGGAGCATGTCAAAGGTCTAATGGCCCCAAGCACCTTGTTTGAAGAACTAGGCTTCAACTATATTGGCCCAATTGATGGCCATGACCTGCCACTACTAATTCAAACACTTGATAACATGAACCACATGAGCGGCCCTCAGTTCCTGCATGTTGTCACGAAAAAAGGTCGTGGATTCGCTCCTGCCGAATCCGATCCTATTGGCTACCATGCAATCAACAAAATCGAAGCCAAGCAAGCCAACCAAAACATCGCAACTGCCAAGAAAAAGCCTAGCTACTCAAATATCTTTGGTCAATGGATTTGTGATGCAGCAAAAGCTGATCAACGCATCATTGGGATCACACCAGCAATGAAAGAGGGATCAGACCTTGTATCTTTTGCCGAACAATTTCCCGAACGCTATTACGATGTCGCTATTGCTGAACAGCATGCGGTTACACTAGCTGCTGGCATGGCATGTGAAGGGCTGAAGCCCGTTGTTGCGATTTACTCTACATTCTTACAACGTGCTTATGACCAACTTGTCCATGATGTTGCTGTACAGAACCTAGACGTTACCTTTGCAGTTGATCGTGCAGGATTAGTTGGTGCTGATGGCGCAACTCATGCAGGCGCGTTTGATCTGTCTTTCATGCGCTGTATACCAAACATGCTCATTATGGCGCCATCAAATGAGCAAGAGTGTCGACTCATGCTACAAACCGGACTCGAATTTGAAGGCCCGGCAGCGATTCGCTACCCACGCGGCACAGGGCCGGGCATCGAAATAATTAAAGCGCTGGAATCACTCGAAATTGGTAAAGCTCGCCAAGTTAAGACTGGCCATCGAGTCGCTATTTTATCTTTTGGCGCCTTGCTTGAACGAGCTAGAGAAGTAGGCGATAAGCTGAATGCCAGCGTCATCGATATGCGTTTTGTGAAACCATTAGATGAAGATATGATTTTATCCCTATGCAAGGATCATGAATTACTTGTGACGTTGGAAGAAAATGTGATCGCAGGTGGTGCCGGCGCTGGCGTCTCAGAGTTTCTATCGAGAAACGGAATCAACACCCAAACATTACACTTGGGCTTGCCTGACGAGTTTGTAGATCATGGTAAGCCGGAAGACTTACTCGCACAATGCGGATTGGATGCCAAAGGCATAG
>NZ_LWGF01000756.1:0-931 GCF_001635355.1 Oleiphilus sp. HI0125 | reverse complement strand
CAAAAGATCGTTTTTAAAAAAGACCACTTTTACGATTGCGTTCAGGGGCAGTTGAATGAGCACGGCTCAAAATGGTGATGACAAGCAATGGCGTCAGCGCTATCTAAAACAAGTTGATGACAACGAAAACTTAAGCGAACGCTATCGTGAGCATGTTGAGTTGCTTCAGCGTATTGTCTCGCGTTTATGTTTAAGTGTTGATGAGTCGAACCCTGAATTTCATTCCGAAATCAGAGACCTACGCCGCAAGCTCAAAGGCGAGTTAAGTTCTTTGCCAAGTCTAGCTGAATCGCTAGCTGAGATTGATCGTCGTTTTTTAGCAGACCGATCAGATGAGCACTTGCGTGTCTCCTTGCCTGAATCAACAGGAACAAACCTCCATAAACCAAGTGTCTTTGAAAAAGGAAAGCATTGGGTTGAAGGGGTCTTCAATAAAATGAAAGGTCAGCATCATAGCGAAACGATCGAAACAAGAATTGAAGTTGTTCCTGATGATTTCATAGAGCTTCCGGGGGCCGCCAAACTCAAAGAAGTACTTGAGTCGACGCCCGGTTACGGCGCAATCGCGAGCAAAGTGGCTGATATTTTAAATGCATTGCTCAGCCAACTAAGCTACCCAGAAAGTGCGCAACAAGATCTACAAGCCTTGCGATTACGCATTGCTAGTCGAGTCAACTGGTATGAACTGCCTCCAACATTAGAAGATCTAAGTAATCTGATCATCGCGTCAATGGGGAAAGGCCAGCGTCAGTTTGATACCTTTTTGCATGAGTTGGATCAACAACTTCAGGTGATGACAGATTTCTTATCAGGGCATGATGAGAGAGATCAAACGTGGTTGGACTTGAGTAAACAACTTGAACAGAGCGTGAATGAAAAACGCATCGCGCTTGAATTGAATGCCGATGGGCAGCCTATCCCTGAACTTGAA
>NZ_LWGF01000755.1:0-2265 GCF_001635355.1 Oleiphilus sp. HI0125 | reverse complement strand
CGCTTAGGTTTTGGTTGAACTGTTGCGAGATATGCTGGTTGTGCGTCTCATGTGTTGGTTCGCTCATTTTCATATTCCTCTTTTATTATTCGTCCTTGAATTAACCATAGCGGCCAGTGATGTAATCTTCTGTTTGTTTCTTCTCAGGATTTGTAAACAGCTGGTCGGTGTTTCCAAATTCAATGAGATCACCCATGTACATGAATGCGGTGTAGTCAGAGACACGCGCAGCCTGTTGCATGTTGTGGGTAACGATAACGATGGTGTAGTCGTCTTTAAGCTGGTGAATGAGTTCTTCGATTTTGAGCGTTGATAGAGGATCAAGTGCCGATGCTGGCTCATCCAGAAGCAGTACTTCTGGCTTAACGGCAACGGTACGTGCGATAACAAGACGCTGTTGCTGACCACCTGAAAGGCCTAATGCGCTATCGTTTAAACGATCTTTTACTTCATCCCACAGTGCAGCAGATTTTAAAGACCATTCAACAGTTTCGTCTAAAACACGCTTGCTGTTGATCCCTTGGATACGCAAGCCGTATGCGACGTTTTCGTAAATACTTTTCGGGAAAGGGTTTGGCTTCTGGAATACCATTCCCACACGACGGCGTAGATCTGCTACTTCGACTTCACGATCGTAGATGTCGCTACCTTCAAGAAGCACTTTACCTTGGATGTTTACGCCATCAACAAGATCATTCATGCGGTTGAAGCAACGCAATAGCGTTGACTTACCGCAGCCTGAAGGGCCGATAAAAGCAGTTACACGATTCTGTGGAATCGTCATGTTGATGCCATGTAGCGCTTCTTTTTCACCATAACTTAGGCGTAGGTCTTCAACTTTAAGTGCGACCTTTTCATCTTCTAGACGAAGGTTATTGTCTGAGCGCTGAAGGCTACTGATGTCGATACCGTGTGTACGTTCGTTTGTGTTCTCTGTGTTTGAATCTTGTGTCATATCAAACTTCTCTAAAAATCTATCAATAAAATTTGGTTGTTTAGCTAATTGGGAGGCAGGAGCAAAATAGGCTCAACCGCCTCCGTTTAGCGTGTTTACATTTCTAAGGCTTTGTACTTTTCACGTAAGCGGTTACGAATCGCAACAGCTGATAAGTTAAGTAAAGCGATAACCGCTACCAGCAAGAACGAGGTCGCGTACACAAGTGGTCGCGCTGCTTCAACGTTCGGGCTTTGGAAACCTACATCGTAAATATGGAAGCCTAAGTGCATAAATTTCTGGTCTAAGTGCAAGTAAGGGTAGTTACCATCTAAAGGAAGTGATGGCGCTAACTTCACTACACCAACCAACATTAATGGCGCTACTTCACCGGCTGCACGCGCGATAGCAAGGATAACGCCTGTCATCATTGCTGGGCTAGCCATTGGCAAAATAACACGCCACAAGGTTTCTGCTTTGGTTGCACCAAGTGCCAAACTACCTTCGCGAATGGAGCGAGGGATACGTGACAAGCCTTCTTCCGTTGCGACGATGACGACTGGTAGCGTTAGAATCGCGAGTGTAATCGATGCCCATAGTAGACCACCGGTACCGAATGTTGGTGACGGCAATGCTTCTGGGAAGAACGCTTTATCCACGCCGGAACCGACAAAGTAGATAAAGAAGCCAAGACCAAATACACCGTAAACAATTGAAGGAACACCGGCGAGGTTATTTACCGCAATACGTATGATACGTGTCATCGTACCTTGGTGGGCATATTCACGTAGATAAACTGCTGCGATTACGCCAAATGGTGTCACGATGATCGACATGATAATGACCATCAAAACCGTACCGAAAATAGCAGGGAAGATACCCCCTTCGGTATTAGCTTCACGTGGTTCGTCACTGATGAACTCGTAGAGTTTTGCAATGTAGAAAACGATCTTATCGCCAATACTCATCGCGTTCGGCTGGAAGGCATGAACGATCTTCGCAAGATCAACCGTGATTTGCGTGCCGTCCATACTTTGTACACGAACTTTGTCGCGGTTTATTCGGCCATAAAGCTCGATAAGACGGCCCTGCAAGCCATCGTATTCAGCATTTAATGCTGCTCGCTCAGCTTCAATATCAGCAAGTGCTTGCGATGTTAAACGATCTTCCAATTCCAACTTGCGCTGCTGAAGTCGAAGACGTTCGATACCCGCATTGATAGAACCAATGTCACTCTTCTCAATATCATGAATTTGAGAATAAATATCCAAAGCTCTATCTAGGCGCTCTTGTAGAGCAGGCCAAGCTTGATCACCTTCAGCGACAACTTG
>NZ_LWGF01000754.1:0-1242 GCF_001635355.1 Oleiphilus sp. HI0125 | reverse complement strand
TCATGGAAAGTGACTTCCCCGTTTAGACCCTGCATATCAAATATCCATACGATGCAGATCGCAACGATCACTAATACCTACTTCAAAATCAGTAGGGTTATCACAAACACGCACTTTGTTATGGCACAAAGTACCGTCATCATGGGGTTCCTGACACAACGGGCTTTCAAAATGCGCTAACCAAGCACGGTAAACCTTCTCGCTGACTTTTGCTTTTTCAGCCACGAATGCCATTGGGTTCTCGGCATAACGAAGTATGTCAATCGATGTCATTGATATATGACCCACACCCGCGTGATACGCCACATAAACAACTTCCATCTCTTTTAGCTTTTCAACCAAATCATTCGAGCCCAAACCATCAGACATTGTCTCTTTAAGCTCTTCCAATTCTGCGCGAAGTAAATCTTCCCGCTCATCGCGGTATGCTAAATCCAAGTCTCTACGATCTAATTGCTCTCGCAACAAAACGATTTCAGCTTCTAGTTTCTGCTTCTCTAGCGCATCTTTCTCTTCAGAGCTCGCATTTTTAAGCTTCTCTTGAAGCTCTTCTACCACCTGAGTTTGGCCACTCACTTTATCTTGCAGATCAATATACTGCTCATTTCGAGAACTTAACTTTTCTTGCAAGCGTTCGTTACTTAACTTGAGCTGCTCGAGATTTTGTTTGAGGGATTGGATTTCATTTTTATATGCATGAACAATAATGCGCTGTTCACGATCAATTTCAGAGCTTGATCGTTCCTTGTGCTTTTCTAGGGTACGAATCCGTAAGCGCTGCTCTTTCAGAATACGCGCTAACTTAACTCGTTTGTCTGCATCCGCATCAATCGCTGTAGAGCTTTGATCAGAGCCACCTAAAACAGGTAAATCATCTTCATTATCGCTAGCACCAAGAGTTGGAATGCCAACAGGTTCTCCCTCTGGTTTTTCTTGAAACCTAAATCGTAAACGATTGGTATTGACCGCTTTGCGAACCGCTAAAAAATCATTCGTTCCAGGATTCATATCTGGATCCCAAAGATCCTCTTGGTGCCAATTAATCGAACACTGAGAACGACAAGCTAAGCGAATTGGTCCTCCGCCCAGATCTGGGCCACTACCGCTAATTGAGGCTAGTTTCTCGACAGGAAGATTCCATGAGGTGTCTGCATGACTTTCTTCGTCAAAGTAAATTTTGAAAAAGACAAGCGCGTCAATATCGCCATACCCGTCAATGACCGTATACACAGCATGAGCATC
>NZ_LWGF01000753.1:0-2282 GCF_001635355.1 Oleiphilus sp. HI0125 | reverse complement strand
ATCGAGAAGAAACTATGAGGGTTAGCCGCCGAAATTAATGCATTAATGGCAACATCTAATCCTCCATCGGTACCATTCTTAAACCCGACTGAACACGGTAAAGCACTCGCCATTTCTCTATGTGTTTGAGACTCAGTTGTTCGAGCGCCAATTGCTACCCATGAAATCAAATCATCCAAGTAAGGCATCGCTAGAGGATTTAAGGCTTCAGTCGCCAGAGGCACACCAAGCTCAACCAAGCGTAACAACAAACTTCTGCTTGCCTCTAAACCTGCGCCTAAGTCATCGGAGCCATCCATATCTGGATCGTACAACATCCCTTTCCAACCAACACTTGTTCGTGGTTTTTCAAGATAGGCACGCATAACGATAAGTAGCTTATCGCTGAACTTTTCGTTTAATGCGACAAGACGCTCGGCATACTCAATTGCAGATTGATCACAATGCAATGAACATGGACCTGTTATCACTAACAAGCGATTATCTGCCCCTGTCACGATATCCTGCACCTGTTGACGTTGCTTAAAAATCTGATCAGACAACGCATCATTCAAAGGAAGACATTCCTTCAAAGCTTTTGGGCTGATTAAAGGGGTCAGTATCGCTACCGCTTCTTCATTGCTCGATTGGGCTTGAACTTGGCTCATTGTTGTTTTCCTTCTAAAAAAAAACCTCGGGGGGCTGCGCCTACCGAGGTTTCTTCTTCGGAGGCGCTTAGATGGCCTCCCTATAATGCTTAGTTAGCTGGGCACGACCATAACTTGGTGATAACCAAAATAAAAGCTAAAGTGCCACGCAGCAGAAGATGCCGGATAAGTCATTCGGTTGTTTTGAGGTCGAGTTTGCTTCAAATTCATCTTCATAGTGGGATCAAACTTAACCTCGATTTCATGATTTGTAAACAGCCAGACCTTTATTTCCTGGATATCGGGCTTATATCGTGAACATTCGCGCACAAAAAAAGAGAACAGCATGTCAGATCTATACCAATCCGCCTTTCAACTCAGTAAAAAAGTCGCGCTCGAAGCAGGACAACTGATTAAACAATTACGCGAGGAAGGTTCTCTTGATCATCAATATAAAGATCAACATGAACTCGTGACCAATGCTGATCTTGCCGCAGATAAACTAATTGTTGAGCGCATTAAAGAAGTGTTTCCAGATCATCGTTTTTTGACTGAGGAAACCTGCACAGACAAATCACTCGGGCATGATTTAAGCAGTCCAATTTGGATCATCGACCCCATAGATGGAACCGTCAACTATGCCCACGGACAGCAGATGGTCGCGGTCAGTATTGCATTTGCTTGCGATGGAGATGTGCAATGCGGGGTCGTATACAACCCGTTCCTAGATGAAATGTTTTGCGGATTAAAGGGTGCCGGCGCAACTCTCAACGAAGAGGCTATAAGCATAAGTGGCCAACAAAATTTGCGTAAAGCAGTCTTTGCAACGGGCTTCCCCTATGACAAAAGCACGCTTCCTCCGATACTCGAACGCGTGACCATTATGCTCGAAAAATGCCAAGACTTACGTCGTTTAGGCAGTGCTGCCTTAGATATTTGTTGGGTTGCGTGCGGCCGCCATGATTTTTACTTTGAATCTTTAAGCCCATGGGACTTTGCCGCGGCACGTGTCATTGCTATAGAAGCAGGCGCACGTTGCGGCCATTTCAGTGAAGTTCCAGCTCATATTCCTGCGGCCATTTATGATAAGAACTTATTGATAAGTTCGCCCGCACTCTTCGATCAAGCACGAGCGCTTCTCGCCCCAACAACCTAAATTATGGCTATTGAAATAAGCCACTCGCTAAGATCGGCCAATGACTCACCCAATGCGCCGTTGGCTTAACTTTGAACTCACTACGAACAAATTGGTGAACGCGCCCTTCAACATTGACCAACAACAAGTTTGCGCTAGCCGCTGGACTAAGACGTCTGGTCAAACCCTCTTGGGCCTCACCTTCTTTGATAATTTGCTTGAGTTCTGTTTCTAAGCGTTGAAAAAACTGCTCGGCGCGATTCCGAACTTTTTCGTTCTCTCCCGCTAATGCATCACCAGCAAGAATGCGACACATTCCTTGATTCTTTTCAGCAAAAGCAAGCACCAAAGTTAGTATCTTCTGCAGCTTGTCTAAACAGCCTTGCCCCTCAGCCTTAATACGCGTCACACGGCTAAACACAGTCTCTTCGATAAACTCAATAAGGCCTTCATACATTTTCGCCTTACTCGGGAAGTGCCTGTAAAGCGCAGCCTCGGTAACCCCGACTTCAACCGCGAGC
>NZ_LWGF01000752.1:0-2341 GCF_001635355.1 Oleiphilus sp. HI0125 | reverse complement strand
CTCAATCCCCTTAGTATTTGGAATTGGCGGAATGAACTTTGGCGGTGAAGGCTTCGTCGTTCAAGGGATAGGATTAGCAGCCATCTCGGGCATTCTTCTCAACCTTGTTCTACCGAAAACAAAACCAGAAACCGAGCAATAAAACCAGACCATCGCTCTGATCTCTCACAACCTATTAAATCGAAGCTGAGAGGTCAGTGGAAATCCTCGATAATTAATTCAACACATTACTAAAAAATCAGCTTTTAACATAAGCATGAGCTTCAGGCTCTATGGTATGATCGAAAGCATTAGAGGGCTGTCAGAATCTGTTTGTTGACTATTGCGAAACAGACCCAAAATAAGTAACTATTTAGTACATGCTCTGCAAACAAAAAAACAAAATAGAAAATTAGGGTAATCATGAGTTCGGACACAGGCACAACCATCGCTCCAGAAGCACACAAGTCAGCAGAAAACCCGCCTGTTCAGCCAAGCATCAAACTTAAAGCATCCTTAGCTCCAATGACTGCCTTAGAGCTCACCAGCTTTGAACCAAAGCAATTCAGCGAAGAACTCGCAGCGAAAGTCGCTCAAGCCCCTAGTTTTTTTGAAAACCTTCCTGTCGTGATTGGCCTAGAGAAGTATGAAGAACCAAGCCTCGACTTTGAGCGTCTCATCGAGATATGCCAAGCACACCAAGTGAAGGCAATCGCTGTAAGAGGCGCCAGCGCATCACTTCAAGACGTCGCGCGCAATCATGGCTTAGGAATATTAGCCAAACAAAAAGAACGTAACGCAGCGATCGATACAGACACTCCAGCAGCTAGCGAACCTGCGCCGCAGGAACCCAAAGCAGATGAGCCTGCAAAGGTCGAAATCAAAACTGAAACACAGATTAGTAAAATTGTCCATCATCCTATTCGATCAGGACAACAAGTTTACGCAGCAGATGGTGACTTGATCATTCTAGCCTCTGTAAGTGCCGGCGCAGAAATACTAGCCGACGGAAACATTCATGTTTACGGTACATTGCGCGGACGCGCGCTAGCTGGGGTTAAAGGCAATACCAAAGCACGCATCTTCTGCCAAAGCATGGCAGCAGAACTTGTCTCCGTCGCAGGGCAATACAAAATAAGCGAAGACATTCCAAGCTCAACCATAGGCAAGCCCTGCCAAGTATATTTGGACGAGCAAACTCTGAATTTTAAAAAACTAGAGCTCTAAAGAGCCCATTAAGCGCCGAATAAGAGCGCAAGAAGTAAAGAGGCTTAAGCCCAACTTCAAACAACATAGCAACATGGGAATAGAACATTGGCAAAAATAATTGTTATCACTTCAGGTAAAGGCGGCGTAGGTAAAACAACTAGCAGCGCGTCCATTTCCACAGGTCTTGCCCTGAAGGGACACAAAACCGTCGTTATCGATTTCGATGTAGGTCTTCGTAACCTAGATCTAATCATGAACTGTGAACGTCGTGTAGTGTATGACTTCGTAAACGTAATCAACGGCGAAGCGACGCTAAACCAGGCTCTTATCAAAGATAAGCATAATGAGAATCTTTACATTCTCCCCGCTTCTCAAACTCGCGATAAAGATGCACTCACTCAAGATGGCGTAGAAAAAGTTCTTAATGAACTTTCTGAGCGCTTCGATTTCATCATTTGTGATTCGCCTGCAGGCATTGAGCACGGCGCTCAAATGGCTCTCTATTTCGCAGATGAAGCCATTGTCGTAACGAACCCGGAAGTATCTTCGGTTCGCGACTCAGATCGAATTTTAGGTATCTTACAAAGCAAGTCTCGCCGCGCTGAAAATGGCGAGTCGGTAAAAGAGCACCTTCTTCTAACCCGCTACAACCCTAGCCGTGTTGAGAAAGGTGAAATGCTGAGCGTAGATGACGTTAAAGAGATTCTAGCCATCAAACTTCTTGGCGTTATTCCTGAATCACAATCCGTTCTTTCTTCTTCAAATTCAGGCGTTCCTGTTATCCATGATCAATCAACTGATGCAGGACAGGCCTACGATGATGCTGTAGAACGCTTACTTGGCGCCGAAAAGCCACAGCGTTTTATCACGAATGAAAAGAAAGGTTTCTTTAAGCGTATGTTTAAGGGGGCTGCAACAGCATGAGTTTTTTAGATTATTTTAAAAGCACCAAGAAGAACACCGCATCTATCGCGAAGGAACGCTTACAAATAATTGTTGCTCATGAACGTGGGCAGCGCGAGCAGCCCGATTACCTGCCAATGCTTCAAAAAGAAATTCTTGAGGTTATTCGCAAGTACGTATCTATCAATCAAGACCAAGTACAGGTCCAACTTGATAAAAATGATGACTGTTCGGTTCTTGAACTGAACGT
>NZ_LWGF01000751.1:0-1317 GCF_001635355.1 Oleiphilus sp. HI0125 | reverse complement strand
CGAACATTGCTGTGAGCAAATATTTACTGATATTTTGGCGAAGTGTGGATGTACATCTTTGAGTGTGATGGCTCGTTATACGCGCCGCGGGGGCTTAGATATCAACCCTTATCGAGCAACCGAAGACCGTGTTTCTGTCTGTCCTCAAAAGCGATATGTTAGGCAGTAGTTCTTAAAAGAGAACTATTTGATTTAATCGCGGTCCTTGAGTTTTTCCGCGGCGCGCTCAAGGGCCCGAACAACTAAGTCTTTCTCTTCAGTTGTGACTTTTTCGGTGTCTAAGTACAGCGCAAAGCCGCCTGTTTCATGTTCGATAAAACTCTGGCCAGCGCCAATATCTCTGCGGAAATCGACGATCTGATAAATTGGCACAGGGCGAGAGAATCCTTTTACAGTGATCTCGCCTTTATCTCTACACATTACCTTATCTTTGACTAACGAGAAGGTCTCGTAAGAGATCAGTATTTCTCCAGGCTCCGCTAAGCTCTCAAGACGAGACGCAAGATTAACCTCTTTTCCGATGATCGTATAATCCATGCGATTCTCGGCGCCGAAGTTACCTACCGTGCTGTATCCAGTACTGATGCCGATACGAATTTGTAGAGGTGTTTTGATCCCTTGGCTTTGCCATTTTTGGCGGAGAATCTTCATGTGCTTACGCATCTCGATCGCCATGGCTACACAGGCAAGCGTATCTTCTTTTGGTCCGCGGCTTGTCGGGTCGCCAAAGAAGATCATGATCGAATCGCCGACAAACTTATCAATAGTGCCGCCATACTTTAATGCGATTTGAGACATCTCATTAAAGTAGCTATTCAGAAGCTCAGTGAGGCTCTCTGGCTCCATTTCCTCAGCAAGTTCGGTAAAGCCCTTAATGTCTGAGAAGAAGATCGTTAATTTCTTACGTTGCGTTTCAAGACGAACGTCACGTTCACCGGTAAAGATAGATTGCCATACTTGTGGTGAAAGATACTTCGCAAGCTTATGCGATAGTGAGATCGACTGTTCTCGTTGATGCTGAATCTGTGACTTCGCTTTTACCAAGGCCTTCGCTTGTTGGTGTGTGTAATATGCGGTAACAGCAACATAGACACCTGCCCCAATACCAGCCACAAGAGTCACCAATACCGGCTCATTTATATTGAAGTTAAATCCGAAAATTAAGCCGCTTAATCCTAGCGATATAGATGCTGTGATGCAGCCGAGTACTAATAGCTTCATACCTCCTACAACAATGAAGCTAAACGCACCCATAATGATCGAGAATAAAGAAGCAGTGAGGCTGAATTCGATGAGAACAATCGTACACCCAACAAT